>JACCUF010000189.1 GCA_013811975.1 Geodermatophilaceae bacterium
CGACGGCAGCGCGCCGGAGCCGGCCGATCACGGCGGATACTTCGACCTGTCAACTCACGATGTGGCCCACGATTTCCGGCGTGAGGCGGTCTTCGCGTTGGAGGCCATGGGCATTTCAGTGGAGTTCAGTCACCACGAGGTCGCTCCGGGCCAGCAGGAGATCGATCTGCGCTACGCCGACGCACTGAGTATGGCCGACAACATCATGACCTTGCGTCACGTCGTACGGGAGATCGCGCTGTCCCAGGGTGTGTACGCGACCTTCATGCCCAAGCCGTTCACCGATCAGCCCGGCTCGGCCATGCACACGCATATCTCGCTCTTCGAAGGTGATCGCAACGCCTTCCATGACGCCAGCGATCCGGTGGGCCTGTCCCAGACCGGGCGAGCCTTCGTCGCCGGCCTGCTCCAGCACGCGGTGGAGATCACTGCGGTGACCAACCAATGGGTGAACTCATACCGGCGCCTGGTGGCCGGGGGTGAGGCTCCGTCCTCGGTGTGTTGGGGCCGGGCCAACCGCTCCGCCCTCGTCCGACTCCCGTCGTACAAGCCGGGAAAGGCGAACTCCACGCGGGTCGAGATCCGATCTCCGGACTCCGCCTGTAATCCCTACCTCGCTTTCGCGCTGATGCTGGCCGCCGGACTACGCGGGATCGAGAAGGGCTACGAGTTGCCGCCCGAGGCCGAGGACGACGTGTGGTCACTCACCGACAACGAACGCCGGGCAGCCGGCTACGACGACCTTCCGCACAGCCTTGATTCGGCCCTGCGCGCGATGGAGGGCAGCGAATTGGTCGCCGAAACCCTCGGCGAGCACACGTTCGACTTCTTTCTCCGGAACAAGCGTGCCGAGTGGGCCGACTACCGTCGTGAGGTCACCCCCTTCGAGCTTTCCAGGTACCTTCCCGTTCTCTGAGGGCAGCTGGATGGCATATCGGTGCCGGCTGGACGACGGCCTACAGCAGCTGGCGCGGCTGAGAGAGTTTCGCCGCGGGGGCCTAGGCTGCCCGGGTGCCAATTGTTCTGGTCGTGGAGCCTGACGCCTTCGATCCGATCGGGCCACTCGGAGACTGGTTGCGAGATGCAGGTGTGTGCCTGGAAATCCGTCGGCCGCACGCGGGCGACAGCCTGCCGCAGGACCTCGGCGAGTACGAGGGACTGATCGTCCTCGGCGGAGCGCAGTCGGCCAACCAGGCTCCGGGAATCGCCCCGTGGATGAGTGACCTGCGGCGCCTGCTACGGGACGGCCTGGCCAGAACCACGCCCATCCTGGCGATCTGCCTGGGCGGGCAACTACTCGCCCAGGAGGCCGGCGGATCGGTTCGGGTGGGGGAGGTCGGCCCCGAGATCGGTGCGCTGCTCGTCGGCAAGCGCGACGCCGCCTTCGAGGACCCGATATTCGCGCCGCTGCCGATCACGCCTCTGGTGATCCAGTGGCATCACGACGAGATCGACGTGTTGCCTCCCGGTGCCGTCCTTCTTGCCAACTCGGTGACCTATCCGCATCAGGCATTCCGGGTCGGCGCCTGCGCGTACGGCCTGCAGTTCCACATCGAGACGACGCCGGACCTGGTCGCCGCATGGGCCGAACAGGACACTGCCGGACTGGCCAGCGCCGGGCTCGACAGCGAGCGGGTCGTGGCCGAGGCAACGCAGGACACCCATCAAGAGATCGCCCAGGTGTGGTCGGCCTTCGCCGCCCGGTTCGCGGCGGTTGTGACCGAACACAGCGACGCGGTCTAGTCGATGGCGGTGCCCGACTCCAGCCGGCGACGTGCTTTGCGACTGTCTGGTCTGGGATTCTCCGAGAGTGCGCAGGCGGCCGAGATCATCGTTGAGCCGAGGCTCGGCCTGTGGAGTGCGGCAGCGAACGCGCCGGCCGGGGGCGGAGCCGCGGAGGTCCTGGCGGCCCTGACCAGAGCCGGAGACCCGGATCTGGCGCTTCGGTCCCTGCATCGTCTGGCGCTGGCCTGCGAGCAGCCTGATGAACTGCAGACGGCGCTCGCCACAGATGCG
>JACCUF010000197.1 GCA_013811975.1 Geodermatophilaceae bacterium
TGCCCACCCGCGAGACCGGGTCGGCCGCTCTCTAATCTGAGGGCTTGTCGACGGGCCAGCGGTAGGAGCACACGTAAGTGACTGAGATCGACGCTTGGCCGGGTCGGCCGTACCCGTTAGGTGCCACCTATGACGGAACGGGGACCAATTTCTCGGTCTTCTCCGAGGTTGCCGAGCGGGTCGAGCTGTGCCTCTTCGATGCCGACGGAGCCGAGCGGAGGGTCGAACTCACCGAGGTGGACGCCTTCTGCTGGCACGCCTACCTCCCGCGGGTCGGTCAGGGCCAGCGGTACGGGTTCCGCGTGCACGGTCCATGGGCACCTGAACAGGGCCAACGGTGTGACCCCAACAAGCTGCTCATCGACCCTTACGCGAAGGCCCTCGAAGGCAACGTCGACTGGGACAACGCCTGCTACACCTACGACTTCGCTGACCCGGACACCCGCAACGCCGCGGACAGTGCGCCGCATGTCCCCAAAGCCGTGGTGGTCAGCCCCTTCTTCGACTGGGGTGCCGACCGCGCGCCGGATGTGTCGTTGCACGACTCGGTGATCTACGAGGTCCACGTCAAAGGCTTCACCCAGACTCACCCGGAAATCCCCGAGCTCGAGCGAGGCACCTACGCCGGCTTGGCCCACCCCGTCGCGATCGCGTACCTGAAATCCCTTGGCGTGACTGCTGTGGAGCTTCTCCCGGTCCACCAGTTCGTCCATGACTCGCATCTGATCGAGCGAGGTCTGCGCAACTACTGGGGCTACAACTCGATCGGCTTCTTCGCCCCGCACAACGAGTACAGCTCGGCCGGGGAGGACGGCTCCCAGGTCGCGGAGTTCAAGTCAATGGTGCGAGCCCTGCATGAGGCCGGCATCGAGGTCATCCTGGACGTGGTCTACAACCACACGGCCGAGGGCAATCACAAGGGCCCGATGCTGTCCTTCCGCGGAATCGACAATCGGGCCTACTACCGGTTGGTTCCCGACGACAAGGTCTTCTACTACGACACGACCGGCACCGGAAACAGCCTGAACATGGCCCACCCGCACTCCCTCCAGCTGATCATGGACTCGCTGCGCTACTGGGTGACCGAGATGCACGTCGACGGCTTCCGGTTCGACCTCGCCGCCACTCTGGCTCGGCAGTTCCACGAGGTGGACAAGCTGTCGGCGTTCTTCGACCTGGTGCAGCAGGATCCGGTGATCAGCCAGGTCAAGCTGATTGCCGAGCCTTGGGACGTGGGTGAGGGCGGTTACCAGGTAGGCAACTTCCCACCGCAGTGGTCGGAATGGAACGGTCGTTACCGCGACACGATGCGCGACGTGTGGCGGGGGGAACCCGCTGTGATCGGCGAGCTCGCCTCACGGTTGACCGGGAGTTCGGATCTCTATCAAGCGGATTCGCGTCGTCCCTCGGCCAGCGTCAACTTCATCACCGCCCACGACGGGTTCACGTTGGCCGACCTCGTGTCGTACAACGAGAAGCACAATGAGGCAAACGGTGAGGACAGCAAGGACGGCGAGAACCACAACCGCTCGTGGAATTGCGGGGTCGAAGGACCGACGGAGGACCCCGGAGTGCTGGTTCTGCGTGCCCGTCAGCAGCGCAACCTGCTCGCCACGCTGATGCTTTCTCAAGGCGTGCCGATGCTGGTCAGTGGCGACGAGGTCGGCCGAACCCAGGGCGGCAACAACAATGCCTACTGCCAGGACAACGAGATCTCGTGGTACGACTGGGAGAACCCCGACTCCGAGCTGCTCGATTTCACGACAAAGCTGATCGCGCTGCGCCGCCAGCACCAAGTGTTCTGCCGACGCCGATGGTTCCAGGGCCGTCCGCTGCGGGGCACCGCCGACATCTTGTGGCTGCACCCGGATGGCACGGAGATGACCGAGCACGACTGGAACGCCCCCGAGGTTTCGGTCGGGCTGTTCCTCAACGGCGAGGCCATCACCAGTCCTGGCCTGCGCGGTGAGCGGGTCGTTGATCGGTCCTTTCTGCTGCTGATCAACCCCTCGGCCGATCCCCGGAAGTGGACGATCAGCGGCTCGTGGGGTCAGGACTGGGAGTGCGTGCTGGATACCGCATACACCGCCGAACGCCCGGCCGACGATGCCCCCGTACGAGGGGACCTCGTTGTCACCGACCGGTCGGTCGTGCTGCTGCGCCGCATTGAACCCGACGACGCCTGAGGTCACGATGCCCCGAGCGCCGCTGTCGACTTATCGGTTGCAGCTGAACCCGGAGTTCGATTTCGACGATGCAGCGGAGATCGTGGACTATCTAGCCGACCTCGGGGTCTCGCACGTATACCTCTCGCCGATCCTGCAGGCGGCCCCCGGTTCCACGCATGGGTACGACGTCGTCGACCCTTCACGGCCGAGCGAGGACCTGGGCGGAGTCGAGGGGTACGCCCGGCTGACCGCGGCCATCACAGCTGCTGGCCTGAAGCAGGTACTCGACATCGTTCCCAACCATATGGCGATCACCGGCCCCGAGAATCGTTGGTGGTGGGATGTTCTGGAGAACGGGCCATCCTCGATGTGGGCGGCGCATTTCGACATCACCTGGGATCCGCCGGAAGCCAAGTTGCGCAACACACTCCTGATGCCGATTTTGGGCGACCACTACGGTCGGGTGCTCGACCGAGGCGAAATCACCGTCCTGCGTGACGGTGCGGTCTTCTCGATCCGATACTTCGACCGCCGCCTGCCGGTCTCACCGCGGACGCTGGAGACGGTTCTGGGCTCGGCGGCCGAGGCGACTGGGGATGACGACCTCGCCTTCATCGGCGCGGCCTACCGGCGACTGCCCGCAGCCACCCGGACCGATCTGGCCGGCATGGCGGAACGAAAGCGGGATGCCGGCGTGCTCCGAGAGCAACTACGCCGGCTCTTGGAGGAGCGTCCTGCGCTCTGCGTCGCGGTGGACGAGTCCCTCGCCACGCTCAACGCCGACGCAGACGCACTCGACGCATTTCTCGAGATCCAAAATCACCGAATTGCATTCTGGCGTACGGCCGGTCGCGATCTGGGCTACCGACGGTTCTTCGATATCGACACCCTGGTTGGGCTCCGGGTCGAGGATCCTGAGGTGTTCGACGACACCCACGGACAAATACTTGCCTGGGTGCGCGAAGGCGTCGTGGACGGGCTCCGAGTCGATCACCCCGACGGCCTGCGTGATCCGGAGGGCTACGTCTGTCGCCTGAGTGAGGCCACCGGCGGCGTATGGACGGTCATGGAGAAAATCCTTGAACACGGCGAGCACCTCCCCGAGTCGTGGCCGGTCGCGGGCACGACCGGGTACGACCGGCTCACAGCCATCGGCGGCCTGTTCATCGACCCGGCCGCGGAGCAGGCGATGACTTCGGCCTACGGTGAACTTACCGGTGCTGTAACCGATTTCGCTGCCGTACAACAAGAGGCCAAGCAGTGGGCCGTACGTGAACTTCTCGCTGCCGATGTGAATCGCCTCTCCGACCTACTCGCATCACTGTGTGAGGGACGTCGGCATCAGCGTGACCGCACTCGTCACGAACTGCACGATGCGCTCGAGGAGTTGCTGGCCGCCTTCACGGTCTATCGCACCTACGTCCGGGCCGAGGCCGGGGTCGTACGTCCCTCCGACGTTCGTCATGTCGAGGCGGCCTGCGCGGCGGTCGTCGAGCGACGTCCGGACATCGATCCCGACGTGCTCGAGTTCTTGGCCGACCTTTTGCTGCTGCGGCTGCCTGGATCGACGGCGGCCGAGCAGGAATGGGTGATGCGCTTCCAACAACTCACCGGGCCGGCGATGGCCAAGGGTGTCGAGGACACCACCTTCTACCGGTATACCCGGCTGCTCGCGCTCAACGAGGTCGGCGGTGATCCGGGACGTTTCGGGGGGAGCGTCGCGGACTTTCACGCGGCGAACGTCGCCGCCCAGCAATCGTGGCCCGAGACGATGACGAGTCTGTCCACCCATGACACCAAGCGCGCCGCGGACGTACGGGCTCGGCTTTGTCTGCTCTCAGAGATCCCGCAGGAATGGGCTGCGGCCTGCGGACACTGGATGAGCGATTCGGCGGCGCACTGGCCCGGGGGTGACCCGGACCGGCACACCCAACACCTACTCCTGCAGACCCTGGTCGGGGCCTGGCCGGTGTCGGTCTCGCGGGCGACGGAGTACCTGGCCAAGGCGACCAAGGAAGCCAAGCTGCACACGACCTGGACCGAGCCGAATCGGGCCTACGACGAGGCTCGGGACTCCTACGCGGCAGGCGTTCTCGGGGACCATGCCTTGGTCGCTGCAATCGAGGGGTTCGTCGCCGGGCTGGTGGAGCCGGGCCGAGTGAACGCGCTGGCCCAGGCCCTTTTGCAGCTCACGGTGCCAGGCGTACCGGACACCTATCAGGGCACCGAACTGTGGGATCTGAGTTTGGTCGACCCTGACAACCGGCGACCGGTGGACTTCGACCTGCGCCGCAACTTGCTGGGTGAGGTCGGCGGACTCTCTCCGGAGGCGTTGTTGGCGCGAACGGACGAGGGTTTGCCGAAGTTGCGGGTCGTACGCGAGGCGCTGCAACTACGTCGTCGCCGCCCAGAGCTGTTCGGTGCAGGTCCCGCCGGTGCGTACGAAGCTTTGGTGTTCTCCGGTGACATGGCCGAGCACGGTGTCGGCTTCACGCGCGGTGGCTCGGTTGCGGTGATCACGCCCCGACTCGTCATGCGCCTTTGCCTACCTGGTGCGCCAACACGCCGCGTCGACGCCCGGAGTGTTCCGGCGCCAGGTAGGCAAAGCCCGGCCTGGGGCGACACGTCGATGGCCATCCCGGTGGGCTCCTGGACCGATCTGCTGACCGGGGTTGTCTGGGACGGTGGCGAGATTCAGGTCGGTGAGCTGCTGGCCGGCTTCCCAGTGGCTCTGCTCGAGCGCAGTCCGGACGTCTGACATTGGAGTTCTCGGTGTGGGCACCAAGGGCCGAGGTGTCCGTCGAGGTGCTCGTCGCGGGTGACCGGACGCCGCTGATCCTCGAAGAGCGCGGCCGCTGGACGGCTGACGTCGTGGCCCTGTCAGCCGGCGTGGACTACTCTCTGTCAATCGACGGTGGCCGGCCGCGGCCCGATCCCCGCTCGGCCCACCAACCGGCCGGAGTCGACGGGCCGTCGCGGGTCGTGGACCACGGATCCTTCGAGTGGACGGACGCCGGCTGGGGTGGGATCGAGTTGTCCCGCACAGTGTTGTACGAGCTGCACGTCGGGACGTTCTCCGAGGCCGGGACCTTTCGTGGTGTCATCGACCACCTCGATCATCTTGTCTCCCTCGGTGTGGACGCGATTGAGCTGATGCCGGTCGTCGAATTCTCCGGCGCACGTGGCTGGGGCTACGACTGCGTCGATCTGTGGGCGCCGCATTCTGCCTACGGCGGTCCTGAAGGACTGAAGGAACTCGTCAACGCATGTCACGCAAGGGGTTTGGGCGTCGTAGTCGACGTTGTCTACAACCACCTCGGTCCGGCAGGCAACTTCCTGGACGAGTTCGGCCCTTACTTTGACGACCGGCACCACACCAACTGGGGCCAGGGCATCAACGTGGACGGCCCGGGCAGCGACGAGGTACGCGCGTTCATCGTGGAGAACGCATTGATGTGGCTGCGCGACTACCACGTGGACGGGCTTCGGCTGGATGCCGTGCATGCCATCGTCGACGAGTCCGCTGTGCATGTTCTCGAACAGCTCAGTTCAGCCGTGGATGAGCTGTCGTCGGCCCGCGGACTGCCGTTGTGGTTGATCGCCGAGTCCGACCTCAACGCTCCGCGCTTCGTCCGCGCGCCTCATGAGGGTGGGTACGGACTGGCCGCGTCGTGGGCTGATGAATGGCACCACGCATTGCACGCGGTGCTGACCGGGGA
>JACCUF010000227.1 GCA_013811975.1 Geodermatophilaceae bacterium
CGGCCCGAAGACTGGGCAACGAGTTCGTGTTCCAGATGCTCGGCCAGCAGAACGTCGAGGTCCTGAACGCGACCTTCGCCGATCGGCCGGACCGGGCCAAGCGCAAGATCGTCGCGACGTGCCCGCACTGCTTCAACTCCCTCGGCCGGGAATACCCTCAGTTGGGCGGTGACTACGACGTCGTCCACCACACCCAGCTGCTCGGCCGCCTCGTCGAGGAGGGTCGCCTCACCCCGGTCACCCCGGTCGACGGACTCGTGACCTACCACGACCCGTGCTTCCTCGGCCGGCACAACAAGGTCTACACACCGCCGAGGGACATCCTGGCGGCGGTCGAGGGCGTCCGTACCCAAGAGATGCACCGTTGCAAGGAACGCGGCTTCTGTTGCGGCGCAGGCGGGGCCAGGATGTGGATGGAAGAGAAGATCGGTAAGCGGATCAACGTCGAGCGGATCGACGAGGCGCTCGCCCTGAACCCGGACATCGTCTCGACGGCCTGCCCGTTCTGCATCACGATGCTCGCCGATGCAGTCACGGCCAAGCAGTCCGACGGCCAGGCGGAGCACGTCGAAGTGCTCGATGTCGCGCAGATCTTGCAACGCTCGCTGAAGTGAGCTTCTTCGGCACGGGTCGAGCCCGCAACAACGCCGAACTCGAAGCCGGCAACCGCCGCTCCCGTCTGCATTTCGCCAAGGACATCAACGACGTACGCACCATGGCAGCCTCCGGCGAGCGGCCGGCGCAGCGTCGTCGCACACCTTGGACGCTGCTCCTCGTAGCGGCGGCTGTCCTGTTGTTCCTGGGTTTCACCGGGGGGTTGGCAGGCGGCGGCGACGTTGCACTCGACCCGGATTGCCAGAGTCCGGCTATCGGTGTGGAGTCCTCCGAGGTTTCTTCCGGTACGCCGTTGCGCTTTCGACTCGCCGGCCCCGACGAGGTCGACTACATCGTCACCCTCGACGGCGAGCCGGTGCGTGGCGACGCGGGCAGCGAGGTGTCCTACGAACAGACGCCGGCCGGGCCGGCGCTGCGCTTGCAGCAATGCGTGAGCCCGACCCTCGTGATCGCCACCCCCGCCAGCCCCGGTCCGCATGTTCTGGCGATGCTGCAGCTCGAATCCGATGGGACGACGACCGAACTGGTCCGGCAAACGGTGACGGTTACGGCCTGAGCCGGCAGATTCGACGGCTCGGAGCGCGCCGTTTCGTACCGCCCCGCCCGTACCGCAACGCACGCCGTATCGGCCCGCCCGGGCGGTGGGGCGCTCACTCGCCGCTTGGCGGGCGCCCACACGGCAGGGGGTGCCCTGCCTGGCGCGAAACTGCGATCGGCGCGGGCAGAATGCCCCCTGCATACTCGGGGGCGCGGGGGAAAGAGAGCGGCGCGGCGAGTCAGCCAATAGCCCTACAGGAAGATCGCGGCAACCATGAAGACGATCGCATTGTTGACCACATGCGCCGTGACAGCCGGCCAGATCGACCCCGAGCGCTCGTAGAGCAGCGCGGCAACAACGCCGAGCACGAGCGCTGCCGGCAGGACCACGCTGAACCCGTGGGCCAGACCGAAAACAACCGAACTGCCCGCCGCCGCCACGAACACGCCGTAACGACGTAGCGCGCCGTAGCCGACGCCGCGGAAGAGCAACTCCTCGCCGAAAGGCGCCAAGAGCGCACAGACGAACAGCACGCCGATCAGACCCGGCACGGACCCGGTAGCCACGTCGGTCAACCATGGCTGTGGGAGGGACCAATCGTCGGTCAGCGCCATGTATCCGACGAGCAGCGCTGCGTTCAGCAGCCACACCAGCACCCCCCATGCGGCACCGATCCTGATCCACCTACCATCGACCCGCTTCAGGCCAACTGCCGCAAGCGAACGCACCCGTGCCGCCACCGCTATCGACACCGCTCCGACAGCCGCACCCGTATCCAGCAGGAGCGCCAGCAACGTTGCCGGCTCGTGACCCAGGATCAACGTGGCCGCTGAGCCGGCCAGGACGCTGAGGGCCAGAAGTGACACGATCGCGATACCCAACTCCGTCCATCCCAGGGCGGGGCCATCACGTCTCCGGTGGCCCGCAGGGTCAGTCCGGGTCGAGGCTCGGGCATCGGTGGGCGGAGCTGCGGCCTCGGTGGGTGCCGCGGGTTGAGCTTCGCTGTCCTGACGCTTCCCCGACCTCAGCGCTCGGAGCAGCCAGCGACCGGCGGCGCGGATCCGCGTGCGGACCGCGAACTCCCTGATCAGGTAGGCGAAGCGGTTGCGGAGGACTGGGTTCGGGTCAGTGAATGCGGCCATGACGTCATGGAAGTGCCTGTCCCTGGGGCAAGGTCAAGTCACTGTGTCTAGGTATCTGGATCCCAGAGAACGAGTTCCATCACTCGCCGCTGCGCCGGTGCGAGCACGCTCAGCGCCGCATGGAGCCGGTTGTCCACGTGCGTCAAATGACCGGTGGGCCACTGTGCATCCGCGCTCGACCGCTGCACCCTCGACACGATTGCGCGCAACACTGTACGAAAGTCACCAGCCAGCTCCTGCACCCGCGGATCAGTTGGGGAGGCATCGACTAGTTCGTGAAATCGGCGATGCGTGTCGGCCAGCACGCCAGCATCGGGGTCGCCCAGCGCCATGGCAGCAAGCGTCTCCTCCGCAGTGGATTCGTCGTCCGGTACCGGGACGAATAGGTCCATTGCCCGCAGGAGCCGCCGCTCGACAAGCTCATCCTCCGGACTCAGATCGGAAACCACCGTACGAAGGGCGGCTATCGAGCGCTGCTCAGCTGGACTTGCTGCCACAATCGCGATCGGGTCATCGATGCCTTCGGCCAACAGCTCGGCTACTAACGCGCGACGCCGTTCCCGTTCGGCGATCTCCGTGCCGAGCGTGGCCTCAAGATCGCGCAGCCGAGCGCGCAGCACTCGCTCATCTCCGGCCCGCAACAATGACTCGATCTGACGAAGCGATAGCCCGACCGCGCGCAACCGGGTGATCCGGGCCAGGGTCGCCAGCGCTACAGCGGTGTATCGGCGATACCCGCTCCCGTCGCGATCGGGTTCGGGCAGGATCCCCCGCGCGTGATAAACCCGGATGGCCTTGATCGAGATCCCGACGAGTTCGGCGGCCTCACCTATCCGTAAACCTCGATCGGCTTGAACGGCACTGGGACTTCCTGCCGGCCGGTGCATATCCACTCGATCAGTTCATGTCGTTGGGGTGCGGACCGATCCGGACTCCGGTCTCCAGCCCATTGATGCTGGCCATCTCCTGATCGGTGAGTTCGAAGTCGAAGACCTGGATATTTGAGGCAATCCGCTCCGGGGTCACCGACTTGGGAATCACGATGTTGCCCAATTGGATATGCCAGCGCAGGATGGCCTGAGCGGGCGTCTTCCCGTACTTCTCGGCGAGCCCGACGACGGACTGATCGTCGAGCAGAGCTCCGCGGGCCAGCGGACTCCACGCCTCGGTGGCGATGTTGTGTTCGGCGTGCAGGGTCCGGAGTTCGTGTTGCGGGAAGTTCGGGTGCAGTTCGATCTGGTTGACCGCAGGAACGGTTCCGGTCTCGGCCAGAAGTCGATTCAAATGCGCAGGTTGGAAGTTCGAGACCCCGATGGAGGTGGCACCGCCGTCGGCCTTGAGTGATTCCAGAGCCGTCCACGTCTCCACGTAGTCCTGCTTGGCCGGCATCGGCCAGTGGATGAGGAACAGGTCGACGAAGGACAGCTTGAGCCGCTGCAAACTTCCGTCCAGCGCCCAAAGCGCGGTGTCGTAGCCGTGCATGTCGTTGTTGAGCTTGGTCGTCACGTAGATCTCGTCCCGCGGGATGCCAGAGGCTCTGATCGCCGCGCCGACGCCGGCCTCGTTGCGGTACATCTGCGCCGTGTCGATGTGCCGATAACCTGCCTCCAGGGCCCCCAGCACCACCTTCTGGGTGTCCTCTGGCGGGACCTTGAAGACGCCGAATCCCACCTGTGGAATTGCGGTGCCGTCGTTGAGTGTGATGCTGGGTTGGGAGACCTGTCCGAGCTTTTTGGCCGGTCGGTCCCCACCGTGCTTGTTCATATCCTGATTAAACCGGGCCGGAGGTCAATTCTCTGTCAATCTCCGGGCCGCTGGTCTAACAGGGTGTGCAATCGTGGCTACGTGGTTGACGAACCTTCGCTGAGTCCCCTCGATGGCCGTTACCGACCGATGGTGTCGGCCATCGCAGATCACCTGTCCGAGCGGGCCCTCAACCGCGGACGTCTCGAGGTCGAGATCGCGTGGCTCAGTTATCTGGCAACCAGTCGCGCTCTTCCGGAACTGCGGGCGCTCACCGACGCTGAGCAGTCGCTGCTGCGCACTCTGGTGGCCGACTTCGGGTCAGCGCAGGCCGCCGAGCTCGCGATCATCGAGCGGCGTACCGGTCATGACGTCAAGGCAGTCGAGTACTACATCAAGCAGGCCCTGGCTGACACCTCATTGGCCGACGTCATTGAATTCGTGCACTTCGGGTGTACGTCCGAGGACATCAACAACCTCGCGTACGGACGGATGCTGCAGCGCGCAGTCACTGATGCCTGGCTGCCCGCCGCGCTCGGCCTGGTCACCGACCTCCGCGATCTGGCGCTGGCTCAGCGAGATCAGCCGATGCTGTCCCGTACCCATGGTCAGGCGGCGACACCGACGACGGTGGGCAAGGAGATCGCCGTCTTCGTGCACCGGCTGGACCGACAGCTGAACCGGATCCAGGCCCAGGAGTATCTCGGTAAGTTCAACGGCGCCACGGGGACCTACAGCGCCCATCACGTCGCAGCGCCAGACGTGGACTGGATCGAGATCAGCCGCGGCTTCGTAGAGAGCCTCGGTCTGACCTGGAACCCGCTCACGACCCAGATTGAGTCGCATGACTACATGTGTGAGCTATTCGCCGACCTGGCCCGGTTCAACGGGATCCTGAACAACTTCAACACAGACATGTGGAGCTACATCAGCATCGGGGTATTCCGGCAGAAGGCCACCGCCGACGCCGTCGGCTCATCGACCATGCCGCACAAGATCAATCCCATCCGGTTCGAGAACTCCGAAGCCAATCTCGAGGTCAGCAATTCGCTGCTTCAGTGTCTACAGACAGCGCTGATCACCTCTCGCCTGCAGCGCGACCTCAGCGATTCCTCGATGCAGCGCAACATAGGACCGGCACTCGGGTACGCCCTGATCGGCATCGTGAACACCAGGACCGGGCTGCGCAGCGTCGACGTCGATGCCCACGCCTTGGTCGCGGAGCTCGACGATGCCTGGGAGGTGCTGGGCGAGGCAGTGCAGTCGGTGATGCGCCGCTGCGGGCTCGAGCAACCGTACGAGCGGCTCAAGGAGCTGACCCGGGGACAGCGCACTACCCCGGAGATGTTGCGAGAGTTCATCCTTGCCCAAAGCCTTCCACCCGAGGACGAGCAGCGCCTTCTTGAGCTGACACCTGCTGGCTATACCGGTTTGGCCAGCGCGCTGG
>JACCUF010000231.1 GCA_013811975.1 Geodermatophilaceae bacterium
CGACGGATCGATCGCTCCGTACGGTCCTCCGGCATCTTCACCCGCGTGGCGGTGCGGGCCCGGCGGCGCTCCTGACGATCCTGCTCGCGCTGGGCCTCCAGCCTCAGGAAGACCAAGTAGCTGAAGATGACCAGGTCAAGAATGATCTGCGGCCACCACAAGACGGGCTGCCAGAATGCCGCGAACAGCGCCCAGAGCACGGCGAGGGCGACCATCCCGGTGAGCATCCGACGCCGTCGAGCCCGGATGTCTATGTCAGTACGGGCCGGCTTGTCCCGTACCGGTGGATCGGAGACCTGCTGCTCGGCGACGACCGAGCGGCCCGAGACGGGTGACGGTTCCTGGCGCAGGGTAGCTCCGGGGATCCGTCGCGGCAGCACCGGAATCGGCTCGGTGAGCATGTTCTCAGCACCCCCCGCGGGCGCTGCTCGACTCTTGCCGGGCTTTTCATGGCTGGACATCGCATTGCTGGACATGGCACTCCGATCGCTGCGCCGGCGCAGCACCCGCATCGGTTCGGCGGGCGCGGTGGCCAGGTCTCCACGGGTGACGACCATTGGGACGAGAACTACGAACCAGAGGGCCACGAGGATGGCAAGCAGTACGCCGGAACCCATCTAGCACCACCTGTCACATCAGTCACTGCGTTCGGTGCTCACGGTAGGCAGTGCTGGGCTCGCCTCTGGGCATTGTCAGCGGTGTGTCGCCAGCCTGAATCTGTAGTCGAGCCTTATTCCGGCCAGATCCCGGGTAGATGGGCTAGTACGACCCCTCGGCGCGACGGCGAGCCTGGAGCGCGGCGAGGATCCCGTCCTTGGAGTCCTCGACGGTGAGCGCGTAGCCGATGTGGTCACGCCAGTCACCGTCGATGTCGAGATACCGGACGAAGTAGGCCTCCTCGCGAAAACCCAACCGCGTCACCAGCGCCCGACTCGGTGCGTTCTCCGGTCGTACGTCGGCCTGCAGCCGATGTAGCCCCACCGGGCCGAAGCAGTGCTCGACCAAGACCGCGACCGCCAGCGACATGTGGCCCTGTCCGGCAACTGACTCGTCGATCCAGTACCCGAGATGGGCGCTGCGCATGACTCCGCGCACGACGTTGTCCACCGTGAGCTGCCCGGCGAACTCACCGTCGACGACGACCGCGAAGGGTAGGCACATCCCGAGGTTGGCTCGTCGGCGCAACGCCCGGACCATTCGCCGGAAGTTGCCTCGGCTGTGCCGGAGCGCCCACGTGGCCGGGGCGCTCGGTTCCCAAGGGGACAGCCAGCCCTCGTTGGCCAGTTGCAGCCGCTCCCAGGCGGCCGCGTCCCGGCGGCGCAGCGGGCGCAACGCGACCCGTCCCGCATCCAAGGTGACCGGCCAGCCGGGATGGGCCGAGGCAGCCCAGTCGTTCACGACCCGAGCAGCATCGGGATGACTGTGACCATGTCCCCGACCGGCACCTTGGTCACGCCCTGGTCAACGACGATCAGGCTGTTGGACTGGGCCATGTTCGCCAGCAGGTGCGCGCCTGGTCCGCCCACGGGGCTCACAACGTACCCGCCGTCCGGGTGTCGCTTGACCTGACCACGGCGGTACTGCCGACGTCCCGCCGGTGAGTCCATCTCGACCTGACAGAAGGCTTGGACCGCACGGCGGAACAGCTGTCGCTTGCCGGCCATCAGGCGGATCGCGGGGCGGATGAAGACCTCGAAGCTGACCAGGGCGCTGACCGGATCGCCTGGGATACACAGCACCGGAGTCTGGGCGGCACCGAGGGTGCCCGATCCCTGCAGCGCACCGGGATGAATCGCTACGGCCTCGAAGCTGACCTCGCCGACCTCGGAGAGGGCTTCCTGCATCAGGTCAAAGGAGTCGCTGGAGAACCGTCCCGAAATGACGATCAGGTCGCTGCGGATGACCTGGCTCTCGAGCAGTTCGACCAGCCGTCGCTTGTCATCGCGCCCGATTCCGGCGCGGTAGACCTCGGCGTCGGCGTCGCGGGCCGCAGCCGCCAGGGCGTAGCTGTTCACATCGACGGACTGGCCGAGCCCGGGCGTCGTGCCAACGTCGACCAGGTTGTGGCCCGCCGAGATGATGACCACTCGGGGCCGTGGGCTGACCAGCACCCGTTCGCGTCCGACCGCGGCCAGAAGACCCACCTGCGCCGGCCCGATGGGCGTACCGACGCTGACCGCCACATCGCCGGGCTCGACGTCCTCACCCTTGTTGCGGACATAGGTCCCTTGCGGTAGTTCCCGGCGGACCGCCACTCGCGCCACGCCACGATCGGTCCATGACAGCGGTATGACGACGTCGGCCCCGGCCGGCATCAGCGTGCCGGTGGTGACCCGCAGGGCCATCCCGGACCCGATCGATCCGGGCGCGTGATCACCGAGCCCGGCTTCGCCGACGACCGGCAGCACTGCGGGTTCCTCGTCAGTGGCACCGCGCAGATCAGCGCCGCGTACGGCATATCCGTCGGCCGCGGCGTGGTCGTTGGACGGCAGCGAGATGTCACTGATGACCTCTTCGGCGCAGAGCAGGCCCTGGGCGTCGAGCAAGGCGACTTCGATCGGGTCGGGATGCGGCATCAGGGCCAGGACCGCGTCGAGGTAGCTCTCGACGGTTCGGGCGGAGGACGCGCCGTGCTCAGTCATTGGAACGTTCTGCCACGGCCGAGTCGCCGCGCGTCAGGTCACCGGTGAACTCGACGAGGAAGTCCCGGAAGGCCGGTCCGAGATCGTCGCGCTCGACGGCAAGCCGGACGACGGCCTTGAGGTAGTCCAAGCGATCACCGGTGTCGTAGCGACGTCCGGTGAAAACCACGCCGTGCACCGGCAGGCCGGCCGTGGCCAGTGCCTTGATGCCGTCGGTGAGTTGAATTTCGCCACCGGCGCCGGGCGGGGTGTCGCGAAGTGCTGCGAAGATCTCCGGTGCCAGCACGTACCGACCGATGATGGCCAGCGAGCTCGGGGCCTGCGCCGACGGGGGCTTCTCGACCAGGTCGGTGATCCGTACGACATCCTCGGCCTTGGTGGGCTGGACCGCAACGGCGCCGTACTTGTCGATGTTCTCGAGCCCGACCTCCAGCAGCGCGAGCACAGACCCGCCGTGCTGCAGCTGAACTTCGAGCATCCGTTCGAGCAGCAGGTCACGGGTGTCGATCAGGTCATCACCCAGCATCACGGCAAAGACCTCGTCGCCGACGTAGGAGGCAGCGCAGAGGACCGCGTGTCCCAATCCGCGGGCCTCGCCTTGGCGGACGAAGTGGATATCGGCCATCTCGGACGGCCGACGTACAGCGGTCAGCCGGACCCGGTCGCCCTTCTTCTCCAGCACCGCCTCGAGTTCGGGCACTCGGTCGAAGTGGTCCTCGATCGCGCTCTTGTTCCGGCCGGTCACCATCACGACCTCGGTGAGCCCGGCCCGGACCGCCTCCTCGACGATGTACTGCAGCGCTGGGGTGTCCACGACCGGCAGCATTTCCTTGGGCACGGCTTTGGTGGCTGGAAGGAAGCGCGTGCCGAGGCCCGCGACGGGGATCACCACCTTGTGCGGACGCGACGGCGTCCCGGAGGCCTGGGTCATCTATCGCAGCTTATCTAGGGTGAGCGCATGTGCCCGGCAGCAGACACCTCCGGCCCCAACGATTCCTCACCGACCGACGTGGAACTCACGCCCGTGACGGTGGAGAAGGAGGGGTGGCGGACCCGGCTCTTGGCCGCCCGGGCCGCACGACCCGAGGAAGATCGGTTCGTGGCCACCCGGGCCTTGCAGGCACATCTGCTCGCGGCTGTGGCTGATGCGGGCTGGTCGATGATCTCGGCCTATGTCCCCTTCGGTGACGAGCCGGGGTCAGCCGAAACGCTCGGGTTGCTGCACGCCGCAGGCGTACGAATCCTGTTGCCCTGCACCGGTCGGGAGGACCTGACCTGGGCCGTCTACGACGGAACGTTGCGGCCCGCGCGGCTGGGGATCCTCGAGCCCACGGGTGCCGATCTCGGCATCGATGCGCTGTCTGAGGTGGAGGCAGTCCTGGCACCGGCACTCGCCGTGGATCGCAGCGGCACCCGGATCGGGTACGGCCGCGGCTACTACGACCGGGCGCTGTCCCGACTCCCAGCACAACGGCCAGTGCTGGCCGTTGTGTACGACGACGAACTGGTCGACTCGCTGCCCTCCGCGGACTACGACCGGCCGGTCACCCACACCGTCACCCCGCTGCTCGGCACCCGGCCGATCAGAACGCCGACCAGGGACATGAGGGCATCGAGAATCGACTGAACCATGTGCAGCTGATCCGGTGCTCTTCCAGCTGCAGACGGTGCACTCAACTGCCGAGACCGCAGCTGACCGGGAGACGTCAAGGCCGCACGTGTCCGGCCAAGACCTCAGCGGCGCGGTCGGCGTCCTGCTCACTGGTGCTGACGTGGAAGGACAGCCGGAGTCGGCCGGCCCGTACCGATCCGACGATCCCGGCCGCGCTCATGAGGTCCGGGACGTTCTCGTCGGCCACGACGGACACGATTGCCGAGCTGGCCGACGGGAGGCCGGCGGCGACCCGGAAGCGCTCGGCCAGCCCGAGAGCATGGGCATGCAAGGCGGCGGGGCCTACCTCGGTCAGCAGCTCCAGCGCCGGGGCAGCAGCGATCCAGGAGTGCCAAGCCGGAGAAAGATCGAACCGTCTGGCGTCGGCGGCCAGGCGCAGCGGGCTGCCATAGATACTGGACCACGGCTTCTCCCCGGCGTACCAGCCCGCGTGATGGGGCACCAACTCATCGCCGGCCCCGGGGAGCACCGTGAAGAAGGCGGTTCCACGCGGCGCGAGCAGCCACTTGTAACCGCTACAGACGGTATAGGCGAAGCGCCCGGCATCTACCGGCAGCCACCCGACGGCTTGGGTCGTGTCCAGTAGCACCCGCGTACCCGTCGCGGCGCAGGCAACCTGCAGCGCGTCCAGATCGGCAAGGCGGCCGTCAGCAGACTGCACCGCAGAGACCGATACCAGCGTGGTCGCGCTGGTCACGGCGTCCGCGAGTCGATCCAGCGGCACCTCGCGGACAGTGACGCCGCGGCCCGCTTGGGCGTAGAAGGGAAACAGAATGCTGGTGAAATCGCCGGATGCGGTGAGCACCTCGCTGCCCGGCGGCAACGAGGCGGCGACCAAGCCGGCGAACATCGACACCTGACTTCCGACCGCGACGGCTGACGGGTCGACCGCCACCAAGGTTGCATAGGCCCTACGTGCGGCGCTCAGTGCACCGTCGTACTCGACCGGGTTCGCGGTCCCGCGACGCCAGTCCTGCAGTGCCGCCTGCAGGGCCAGCAGACTGCGCCGCGGTGGCAGCCCGAGAGTCGTGGTGTTGAGGTAGATCACCTCCGCGTCGAATTCGCCGCAGGCCCGACTGAGTCGGTACCGGTCAGCAGACGTCAGCTCCACCGGGTCCGGACTCAAGGGACCCCGACCAGACCGCAGGCCGAGCCACGTGCACCCGCCATCCCCACGTCGTAGGCCGCCATCCGCTGCTCGATCGTGCCGTGCGTGGCCACCTGGTCGTAGTCGTCGATCCCGACACCCTGCGGCACCGGCAGCTGGGTAAGGATCGTCAACTCCTGCTCCACGATCGCCCGAAACGTCACCGGATCGAGCTGACCCACTCGGGCGGCGTCGGCTACCCACACGCCAATCAGGCAATCGGCCTGCTGCTCGGTCACCTGCGACTGCTCATCAGTCCCTTCGGGGTTGTCGAACCCGGGCTGGCCGACGACGTCCTGGACGACATGGCCGATTTCGTGGGCCACAAGCCCGGCCAGCGCGTAAGGCAACCCGTCGCCGAAGGTCGTCGCGTAGAGATCCAGCAGGGCCGCCGTTATGTAGACGGTCGCATCGGTCCCGCAATAGAACGCCGTACCGAATGACAAGAAGGCCTGGCATTCTCCCGGGACCGATTCCGGCTCCGGCGCGACGACGATGAGTTCTTGGATCGGCTGGCCGACCACTGCGGTCCAGTAGTCCGAGACATCCGTCGAGATGCACATGACCAGCGCCGGGGCGTCCTGCCTCGCCGTGCCGGTGTTCGGGCACAGCAGTTCCGGGGTCACCGGCGGCGTGCTGCTCGTAACAGCCGCCGTACGGGCTTCGGTACGGGCTTCGGTACGGGCTTCGGTACGGGCTTCCGTACCGGATGACAAACCGGCCGATGTGGTACACCCGACGAGCGCGGCCAACAGCATCGTGCAACTGAGGGCGACCTCGCCGCCAGACCTGGCCGACCGGCGACTACCACGCGCTTCGTTCCTGCGGCGAGTCGTGATCATGGCGTCGCCACCGTAGCGCCGCCCGGCCCGGCGACCGCGGGCATTGCACGGGGCTCGCCGGCGTTAGCAGTCGCAGAGATAGAGTGCCAAGTCTCAACCCGTTCCTAGGAGCCCCACGAACGTGCCCACATATCAATACGCCTGCACCGATCCGGCCTGCGATCACCGCTTCGAGCAGTTCCAGAGTTTCACCGACGCAGCGTTGACCGACTGCCCGGTCTGCGAGAGCCGACTGCGCAAGGTGTACGGCTCGATCGGGGTCGTGTTCAAGGGTTCGGGCTTCTACCGCAACGACTCGCGGGCCGAAAGCAACGGTGCCAAGAAGAAGAGTGACTCGGAGTCAGGGTCGTCTTCGGACTCCTCGTCTTCGTCCTCCTCATCGTCGGACTCGTCGGACTCGTCGCCGAAGAGCAAGGACAAGCCCTCGAAGAAGGACTCCTCGACTGCGAGCGGGAACTCGGAGGGCTCGTCGTCGAAGACAACCGACAAGTCGGCAGCCAAGTCAGGCACCTCGGCGGCGAGTTCGTCCAAGTAAGTCAGGCTCTGGGCCGAGGCGATCCACAGGCTGCTACTCCCGTGTCCACAGGCCGCTTCCGAGGCCTCAGCCGAGCGCGGACGGCTCGTAATCTCGCTGGATGCCCGTGCGGACACAGATGCTCATGTCCTGGCTTGCACTCTCACCCCGATGGCTCAGCGCCCGACGCCTCGCGGCGGCGCTCTTGGCGGCTGCCGCGCTGGTTCTCGCGGTGGCCCCGACGAATGCGGTGACGCTCACCGCGACCGAGGAGCCTCAAACCTCTGTCCTCGTCGCCACTCATGACCTCGCGGCCGGCCTCACGATAGGACCCGACGACCTACGTCCGACAGACCGCACGACCGCCCAACTGCCCGACGGCGCACTTGTCACGGGGATTGACGTCGCCGGACGGGTGGTCACCGGCTCGGTCCGACGAGGCGAGATCATCACCGATCGTCGCCTACTCGGTCCGGGCCTGTCAGCCAGTCTCGGCACCGGAGTGGTGGCCAGCCCGGTGCGGCTGGTCGACCTCGAGGTCGCCGCGCTCTTACGCCCGGGGGATCGGGTGGACATCCTGGCCGCCACCCAGGAAGCCTCGACCGCCACTGTCATCGCCGCCGGTGTAGTCGTCCTAGCCATTCCCCTTGCCGAATCTGACGACTCGCGAGGCGCTGAACCTCTGGGCCTGGTGGTCGTCGCAGTCGACCGGGACACCGCGGCCCGCCTCGCAGCTGCTGCGGCATCGAGCATTCTCACAGCTACACTCCTGCCGCCGTAGGCCATCGGAACACGCCGACAGCCACTTGATGGAGACGGGGCACAACATGAACGGCTTCAAGGACTTTCTGCTCCGCGGCAACGTCGTGGAGCTGGCTGTCGCGGTAGTCGTCGGCGCCGCTTTCACCGCGTTAGTCAGCTCGTTCACCAGCTCTTTTCTGACTCCGCTGATCGGGCTGGTGGGTGGTGGCGGCGAGACAGGTGGCACCGCGACCGTGAACGGACAAGTATTCAACTGGGGCGCTTTCATCGGCGCGCTCA
>JACCUF010000249.1 GCA_013811975.1 Geodermatophilaceae bacterium
CGCTCGCATCGTGAAGGTCAGCGACGTACCCTGCGTGATGTCTCCGGCAGCGCACGGGTCAGCCTCGGGTATCTCTCCGAGATCGAACGCGGTCAAAAAGAAGCTTCCTCGGAGTTGCTCTCCTGCATCTGCGACGCCCTCGACCTCGAACTGGCCGATCTCCTCTCCGAAACCAGCGATGACCTCCGCACCCCGGTAGGCAGCGCTGACCTGGTGCCAGGTCAGCGTCTCGGCGAGACGCAGGTCCTCAAGGCCGTCGACTCGCTCATCGCCGCCTGACCGGTTCACCGAAGCGGGTCGCAGGCCCATCTGCCACGTGCAGCCCCGTCGCCAACTACCATGGGTGGTACTCCCATGAACACTGCCTCTTCCGTGCTGGCCACGGAACATCCCCACACGTCCGCTGACCATGCGCGGCCGGGGGTGCGTACCGACCTGCGTAACCTCGCCATCGTCGCGCACGTCGACCACGGCAAGACCACCCTCGTGGACGCGCTGCTGCGCCAGTCCGGGGCCTTCCGCGCCAACGAGGAACTCACCGATCGGGTGATGGACTCGGGGGACCTCGAGCGGGAGAAGGGCATCACGATCCTGGCCAAGAACACCTCCCTGGTCTGGCATGGGACCACGCTGAATATCGTCGACACCCCCGGTCACGCCGACTTCGGTGGCGAGGTCGAGCGCGCGCTGACCATGGTCGACGGAATCGTCCTGCTGGTCGATGCCGCCGAGGGTCCGCTCCCGCAGACCCGGTTCGTCCTTCGCAAGGCCCTGGAACGCGACTTGCCGGTCATCCTGGCGGTGAACAAGATCGACCGCCCGGACGCTCGGGTGACGGCCATCGTGGACGACGTCTACGAACTGTTCATGGACCTCGAGGCGACCGACGACCAGTTGGACTTCCCGATCGTGTACTGCTCGGGCCGCGAGGGCACAGCGACCCTGGACATGGACGACCAGGGAGGCGATCTGTCCGCACTGTGCCAGACGGTGCTTGACACGATTCCGCCGCCGACCTACACCGAGGGCGCCCCCCTGCAGGCGTGGGTGACGAACCTCGACGCCAATCCCTACGTCGGACGGCTCGCGTTGTGCCGCATCGTCGAGGGCACGATCAGCAAGGGTCAGATCGCTGCCTGGTGCCGCATCGACGGCAGCATCGAGCGGGTCAAGATCTCCGAACTCTTCCTCACCCAGCACCTGAACCGGATCCCGGTCGAGCAGGCCCGCCAAGGTGACATCGTCGCCGTCGCCGGGATCGCCGACATCACGATCGGTGAAACCCTTGCCGACTCCGACGACCCCAGGCCGCTCCCGCTGATCACCGTGGACGAGCCGGCCTTGTCCATGACGATTGGGATCAACACCTCACCGCTGGCCGGCCGCGACGGCAAGAAGCTCACCGCCCGGCAGGTGAAGAACCGACTGGATTCCGAACTGGTCGGCAATGTCAGCCTGCGAGTCGAGCCGACCGATCGTCCCGACGCCTGGGAGGTCCAGGCCCGTGGCGAGCTGCAATTAGCGATCCTGATCGAACAGATGCGCCGTGAGGGCTTCGAACTCACCGTTGGCAAGCCGCAGGTGGTCACCCGAGAGATCGACGGCAAGCGACACGAACCGGTCGAGCGGGTCACCATCGACGTTCCAGAGGCCCACCTGGGGGCGGTCACTCAGTTGCTGGCCGGTCGCAAGGGGAGGATGACCAACATGGTCAACCACGGCCTGGGTTGGGTGCGCCTGGACTATCTGGTCCCGGCCCGCGGTCTGATCGGGTTTCGCAACGAATTCCTGACCAACACCCGGGGTACCGGGGTGCTCAGCCAGGTCTTCGAGGGCTTCGAGCCGTGGTTCGGTGAGATCAACCTCCGCAACACCGGCTCCCTGGTCGGCGACCGCAGCGGCCCGGCCACGACCTTCGCGATGATGAACCTGCAAGACCGTGCCGTGATGATGGTCAGCCCCGGCACCGAGGTGTACCAGGGGATGATCGTCGGTGAGAACAGCCGAGTCGGGGACATGGACGTGAACGTCGCCAAGGAAAAGAAGCTGACCAACATGCGGCAGTCGGCCGGTGATGAGACGGTCAAGTTGTCCCCGCCTCGGTTGCTGTCTCTGGAGCAGGCGCTGGGCTTCATCTCCCCCGAGGAGTGCGTCGAGGTCACCCCTAAGCACCTTCGGCTGCGCAAGGTTCACCTCGATCCCCACGAACGGGTGCGGTCCGCGCGCCGAGCCAGCGCCGCAACCTGAACCGGGAACGCATCCGCGTTACAGCTGTTCTTGGCTGAGTGCTGTGTCCCGTTCTTGGCGGCTGGGTGGGTCGGCACCCGGTCGGGTGCAACTGAGTGCAGCCACCATGGCGGCACTGGTCAGGGCGGCGTCGAGTTCGGAATCGTCGAGATCGTCCAGTCCGTGCCGATGCAGCCGACCACGGTCGGCGAGAGCGGCCAGAAGTCCGGCGGTGAAGGCGTCACCCGCGCCGACTGTGTCCACGACGGGAACGTTGCACGCGGGGACCGATCGCGTAGGTCGGACGGCGCGGTACGCGCGTGCGCCGTTGGCGCCTTCGGTCAGTACGACCAGCGCCGGTCCGGCCTGAATCCAGCACTGGGCTGCGACATCCGGGTCGACCAGGGGATAGACCCAGCTGAGATCCTCGGCGCTGACCTTAACCACGTGTGCCAAGGACACCAACCGCTCCACGCGGGCTCGACTGCCGACCGGGTCGTCGACCAACCCCGGGCGCAGATTGGGATCGAAGCTGATCAGCACTGCACCGCGTTGGTGCTCGCGAGCGACGAAACCGGCGATCTTTCCGGCGGCCGGTGCCCGCCAGGACGCGATCGAGCCGATATGCAGGGCCCGTATTCCGTCGGGGAGCGGATCGGGCAGTTCCGAGCGCTGCCAGCCCCAGTCGGCTGTTCCGTCGACGTAGAAGTCGTAGCCGGTCGTTCCGGCTGGATCCAAGCTCACGACAGCCAACGTGGCAGGTTCCTCAGCATTCACGCTCAACGAGAGGTCAACTCCTGCCCGGGCCGCGTGCAACTGGAGAAACCGCCCGAACCGTCCGGTGCCGAAGCGGGCCATCAGCGACGTCGGGACTCCCAGGCGGGCGGTACCGACGGCTACGTTGAGAGGGCTCCCTCCGGGACGCGCATGATATCCAGCGGGGGAGCCGTCACTGATCAGGTCGACGACGGCTTCACCGCACACGACGAGCACGGATCAACCGTAGTGTCTGCGGCGCAGGCACCAGCGGATCCGCGAGGCGTGCGCATGGCACGATGGAGCCAACTGGCGGACGAGATCGCGACCGAATGGACGCGGCGTGCATAACGCCCGGGGAGAGGACTCACTCGCATGGCCAATCCGTTCGTGAAGGCGTGGAAGTATTTTCTGGCCGCCTTCGGTGCCAAGATCGAGGAGAGGGCCGATCCCAAGATCCAGATCCAGCAGGCCATCGAGGCTGAACAGCATCGGCATCAGTCCCTGGCCAACCAGGCCGCTGCCGTCCTGGGCAACCAGCGACAGCTGGAGATGCGGCTGACCCGACAGCTCAGCGAGGTCGAGAAGCTGCAGGCCTCAGCCCGTCAGGCTCTCGTGCTCGCCGATCAGACCAAAGCCAAAGGCGACGTCGACAAGGCCGCCGATTTCGAGAATGCCGCAGCGGCCTTCGCCACCCAGCTGGTCTCGGCCGAGCAGTCGATCGATGACCTCAAGCGCAGCCACGACGAGGCCCTGCAGGCCGCCGAGCAGGCCAAGGGTGCAGTCGAGCAGAGCCGGATGCGGCTGCAACAGACTCTGGCAGAGCGCTCGAAGCTGCTCAGCCAGCTCGAGCAGGCCCGGATGCAGGAGCAGGTCTCCGCATCGTTGCGGCAGATGAGCGAACTCTCGGCGCCTGGTTCCGCGCCGAGCCTCGGCGAGGTCCGAGAGAAGATCGAGGCCCGCTACGCCCATGCCCTCGGGCAACAAGAGCTGGCCCAGAACTCCGTCGAAGGCCGCATGCTCGAGGTGCAGAAGGCCACCCTGGACGTCTCGGCTGCAACCCGCTTGGAACAGATTCGGGCAAGCATGGACGATGGGACAGACAAGACCCCCAGCCAACGGGCTGATCAGGCGCCACCGGCTGCTGTCGAGGCCGCACCGACCGGACCTGCTCTGGACGCGCAACGGGCCACCAGCGACGCGGTCGGCGATCCCGCGCAGGCACAGCACCGACCCGAACCCGCCTGATCCGCCGTCCACGGCCGACCTCCGAGCCAGGCACCGCTGAGGTCGACATCGCGCATGTCTCGGCTGAGGATCGGCTCGCGCGCAAGCGCAGCCTGTCCCGGCGCGGGTTCGCCTACCGGCTGCTCGGCACGATCGGATCGGTCGTGCTCACGGTCGAGATCGGTGACCAGCCCGGGCTGGAGGTAGCCGAACTCATCGCCGGTCTGGCCGCCTTGGTGCTTTCGGTCGGCGCGATCGAGGCCGGGGTACGGGCCTACCGGATCAATCTCGGCCGGCACGTCTGGCCCACCATCCCGGTCAGCGCGCTGCCACCGGAGTCCTCGTTGTCGTTCGTACCGCTGGCCCGACTGGCCGCACGGGAACGCGAACTCGCCGGCCATCTGACCACACTTCCAGACGCGGTGGCAGCCGATACCTGGATGCGAGCCGCGACGGCAGCACGCGCGCTGCGTGCCCATGCTGTCCGGGTCACCGTGGTGGAGGGCGGCCAGAAGTCGCGCGATGTTCCCGGTAGCGGGCCCGATCTGCTGGTCTCACGGTTGCGCGAGGGTGTCTCGGCCTACGAACGGCTGACCGATACTGCCGCCGAACTGTCAGCCCAAGACACGCACGGGACGGCACGGCAGAATGCCGCCGTCCGACTGGCCGATGCCACCGACGCACTCGTCGGAATGATGCGCGGCCTGGATTCGTGAGCGACGGCCTCGACGGGCAGACAGACCGGTACGGAAGTCGTAGGGGAGCTAGCTGGGCTTGGTTGAATCGAGAAACGGTGGTTGGACCTCAGTGCAGGGGCGGTTCCCAGCCCTCGAGCTGGGATGGCTTCCAGTTCTCGCCCACCGTCTGCGAATTGGCCAGCCATGACCCGAGTTCGGGTTGGGCGAACTTGGCGTGTTTGTGTTTGAGCCAGATTCCGTAGGAGTTGCCCTCCTGCAAGTGCTTGATCAGCACCTTGCGGGCGATCTCGTCTCCCCGTCCCTCCGGAATATCAAAGTGGATCTTGAGAAAGGCGTTGGTATAGCGGTCGAAGACCGCGTTCATGCCGCCTTCCTGCATCAAGTGAATGTCTTCCAGCCAGTTGATGTCCTGGCCCGGCGTCGCCTCGTTGAGGTCGACGTCCTCGACCAGGGAGAGGTCGAACTGGTACGGGAAGGTGCGTCCGGTGAGCTCCTCGGTGTCGATGCCTTTGCTGGTGGTGAGCTTGCGACCCGAAGTGTCGAAATCGTCAGCCATGACGCGCTGCTCCGTTTCCGTCATTGGCCACGTGCTTGGCCAACAGTCCCTTGATCTCGGCCAGGGTGCGCTCTTCGGTGACACCGGGGATGTACTTCGTCCCGGCCAACGGCACCTTGGCCATCGCGGCGGCCTCTGTCGTCAGCGCACACAGATCCTCCGGCTCGAGGCTGTGCACGTCGGTCTTGCCACAGGCCCGGGCCAGCATCTGAACCTCGAGGGTGAGCGTGTGCAGGAAGTTGTAGACCCTGACGGCAGCCGAGTCGACCTCCAGCCGCTTGCGAAGTTCGGGGTCCTGCGTCGTGATCCCGACCGGGCACCTACCGGTGTGGCAGTGGTAGCAGGACCCGGCCGGAACGCCGACGGTGCCTTCGTAGTCGGTGATCCCGGGCAGTTCCTTGTTGCAGTTCAGAGCCATCAGGGCTGAGTGCCCGATGGCGATCGCATTGGCGCCCAGGGCAAGTGCTTTGGCAACGTCGCCGCCATTGCGAATGCCCCCCGCCACGACCAGGTCGATCTCGTCAGCCAGGCCCACGTCCTCCAGCGCCCGTCTCGCCTCGGGGATCGCGGCCATCAGCGGGATACCGGTCTCCTCGGTGGCAATGTGCGGACCGGCTCCAGTACCGCCCTCGGCGCCGTCCAGGTAGATGATGTCCGGCCCGCACTTGGCAGCCATCCGTACGTCGTCATAGACCCGGGATGCCCCGAGCTTGAGCTGGATCGGCACTTGATAGTCGGTGGCTTCGCGGATCTCCTGGATCTTCAGGGAAAGGTCGTCGGGACCTAGCCAGTCCGGGTGGCGGGCGGGGGAGCGCTGGTCGATCCCGGCCGGCAGCGACCGCATCTCGGCAACCTGCTCGGTGACCTTCTGCCCCATCAGATGCCCACCGAGACCGACCTTGCAGCCCTGTCCGATGAAGAACTCGATGGCATCGGCCAGCATCAGGTGGTGCGGGTTGAATCCGTACCGGCTCTGGATGACCTGGTAGTACCACTTGGTGGACAGATCGCGCTCGGGCGGAATCATCCCGCCCTCGCCCGAGCAGGTTGCAGTTCCGGCCATCGACGCGCCCTTGGCCAGGGCCATCTTGGCTTCCAGCGACAGCGCACCGAAGCTCATCCCGGTGATGTAGATCGGGATGTCGAGCTCGATCGGGTTCTTGGCATACCGCGCGCCGAGCACGGTCTTGGTGTCGCACTTCTCCCGATAACCCTCGATGACGAATCGGGTCAGCGTTCCAGGCATGAACATGAGTTCGTCCCAGTGCGGGATCGGTTTGAACATCGAGAAGCCGCGCATCCGATAGCGGCCCAGTTCTGCCTTGGTGTGGATGTCGTCCATGACCCCAGGGGTGAATATCCGGCTCTGCCCCAGCGGACGGCCGGTCGGCATCGGTAGGTCTCGCTGTGTGCTCATTACCAACTCCTGAAAGGTCCTGAAGGTCAGAGGACGAGCTTGCGCTCGTGCGGCTCGAGGTTGTCGTAGTTCCACAACTTCTTGCCGCACACGAACTTCCGGAAGGAATCCGGGCGGTCCATGTCATAGATGCCGAATTTGCGGTCGATCAGCTCGTCGTCCTCGGGACCCATGTCGGCCTCGACGCAGTCGACCCCGAGAGAGGCGACTTTGCCGCCGACGTAGATCGCCCCGTCGTACATCGAGTCGCCGAGTCCGTGTCCCGCGTCGCCGCAGATGATCTGCCTGCCGCGCTGCATCATGAAGCCGGTGTTGGACCCGGCAGTGCCGCCGACGATGATCGTGCCGCCCTTCTGGTCGATGCCCGTTCGGGCGCCGACCTGTCCACGGATGACCAGATCACCGCCGCGCAAGGCAGCGCCGGTGAGCGAACCGGCGTTCTTGTCGATGACCACGACGCCGGCCATCATGTTCTCGGCTACCGACCAGCCGACCCGGCCGGTGATGTGGATCTCCGGTCCGTCGATGAGCCCGCAGCCGAAGTAGCCGAGGCTGCCCTCGATCCGGATCCGGCAGCGGGTCAGCAGGCCGACGGCAAGTGAGTGCATCGCGCCAGGATTGAGGAGCGTTACTTCGATGATTCCTTCGCCGTAGATCAAGCGACGGAGCTCGAGGTTGACCTGCCGTGGGGTGAGGCCGGCCGCGTCGAGTTCTGCGGTGTCACCGGTGACCTTCGCGGTCTTGGGGGCCACTGCGTCCGGCTCGGCCAGGCCACGGACGTCGTAGGCCGTCGTGCGTCGACTGCTCTGCTCCGCCTTCATCGGGTCCACACCAGGACCTCGGACTCGTACGGATCGTAGGTATCGATCTCGTGGTTGATGATCGCTCGGATCGCCATCTCTTCCGAAGCCAGTGCGACCATTTCGTCGCTCTCGTAGAGCACTAGCGGCTTGGCGGCCATCTCGTCCTTGGCGACTCCGAGGCTGTCGTCGGTGACGACGAGGTAGGTGAACACTCCGTCGAGGTCCTGCAGGCTCTGCTTCATCGCCGTTTCCAGCGACAGCCCGTCAGAGAGCCGTTCAGCGATGTAGACGGCGATGATCTCGGAGTCGCACTCGGACTGGAACCGGTGCCCGTTGCGCTCCAGACGACGGCGCCATTGGTGATAGTTAGTCAGCTGACCGTTGTGCACAACGGCCACGTCGGAGAACGGGTAGGCCCAGTACGGGTGGGCACCAGCGATGTCCACATCGGATTCGGTCGCCATCCGGACGTGACCGATGGCGTGCGTGCCGCGGAAACCCCCAAGCCGGTACTGCTCAGACACGGTCTCGGCATCGCCCAGGTCCTTGATGATCTCCAGGGAATGTCCCAGGGACAGGACCTCGGCCCCCGGCACGTCCTCGACGTAGTCGGTCAGCGGCTTGAGATCGCCCTCGTAGCGGAAGGTCGCACGGTAGGCGTACTGCGACTCACCCTCCATCCGGTCGACGGTGGCGCCGATCTTGTTCAACCGCTCCTCGACCTCGCGACGGCTGACTTCCAAACGCTCGTCGAAATCGAAGTCGTTGGTCTCGTTGGGGTTCGCCAACTTGAAGCGCATCACCAACAGATCGCTCGGCTGGCCGTACAGCGCATACCCCGTCGAGTCCGGCCCGCGGTGCTTCATCGCCTGGAGCATGCTGGTCATCTCGGCGCCGACGTCACCGTCACGTCCCTTGTGGATGATTCCTGCGATACCGCACATGTTTGTCTCCTTCTCGGATCTCCGGGCTCGTTCGCCGCTGTCAGGCCACGCTGTCAGCGCAGGATGGCTCAGGGCAAAATGTCCAAGTACTCCTTGATGTCCCAGTCGGTAACGGTCGCGCAGTGCCGTTCCCATTCGTCGCGTTTGTAGTGTTCGAACACGCGGTACATCTCGCCGGGCATGGCCGATTTCACGACCTCGTCGGCGCGCAGCGCCCGCAGGGCGTCGCCCAGGTTCATCGGGATCTTGTGGACGTCCTTGCCCTCGGCCATCGCCTCGTAGATGTTGCGCTCCTCCGGTGGACCGGGATCGAGCTTGCGCTTCATGCCGTCAGCCATCGCGATGATCAACGCGGCCATCGACAAGTATGGGTTCACTGCGGAGTCGACCGATCGGTACTCGAACCGATCAGGTGCGCTGACCCGGAGTGCTGTGGTGCGGTTCTGATAGCCCCAATCGGCATACAGCGGTGCCCAGAAGCCGGCGTCCCACAGGCGTCTATAGGAGTTCACGGTTGGCGAGGTGATGCAGGTCAGCGCGTCCAGGTGCTCCAGGACGCCGCCGATCGCGTTGAGTCCGAGCTTGCTCGGCTGCCGCGGGTTGTCACCCTCGGGGAGGAAAGCGTTGCGCTCGCCCTCCCACAGGGAGATGTTGTGGTGACAGCCGTTGGCTGAGACGCCGGTGAACGGTTTGGGCATAAAGCAGGGGAAGAGGCTGAACTCGCGGCCGACCTGCTTGCAGATCTGGCGGTAGGTGGTCAGCCGGTCAGCGGTGTATTCAGCGCGGTCGAACTGCCAGTTCAGCTCGAGTTGTCCGGGAGCGTCTTCATGGTCGCCCTGGATCATGTCCAGGCCCATCGCCGTGCTGTATTCGATGACCCGATGGATGACCGGCTGCAACTCGGAGAACTGATCGATGTGGTAGCAGTAGGGCTTCGTCTTGCCCTCCACGGACGGAGTGCCGTCCGGATTCAGCTTCAGCCACATCATTTCCGGCTCGGTTCCTACCCGTAGATGCAGCCCGGTGCTCTTCTCGAAATCAGCGTGGATGCGCTTGAGGTTGCCACGACAGTCCGAAGTGAGGAACGCCCCGGGGTTCTCCTCCTCCTCCCGGCCGCGGAAGAGCGTGCAGAACACCCGCGCGGTCTTCGGGTCCCAGGGCAGCACACAGAACGTGTCCACATCGGGGATCCCGATCAGCTCGCGGGACTCCGCGCCGTAACCGATGTAGTCGCCTTGACGGTCGATGAATAAGTTGGCAGTGGCGCCGTAGACGAGTTGGAAGCCATTGCGCGCGAACGTCTCCCAGTGGGCGGCAGGTGCGCCCTTGCCCATGATGCGCCCGGTGACCGAAACGAACTGAAAGTAGAGGTAGGTCACCCCACTTGAATCGATCTCGCGACGGATCCGTTCGACCGCCTCCTGGCGACCCTCCTGGGCGACGAAGTCCTCGATGTCGGTACTCAATGAGCCTCCTTCGAATGGCCCAGTTCGGGCCCAGCCGGGCTGACTATTCACAGTCAGTAAACTCTGTCCCCTCTCAGGAGACAACTATTTCGGATTCAGGACATTCCTCAGGCGGGTCTGACGGTCAATCGCGAGGACTGGGACTAGCGTTTGGCCCACGCCGCGGTCGCAGTCCGCCGGTCCGGATCCGAGTCGCATGCGAGGAGGGTACGAGGTTGACGATTCGCCCTGTGCCCACATCCGACGCTGACGAGACCGAATCGCGGCAGCCGACATCGGAGTCCTCCGCACTGGCCCAGTCCCTCGGAGCGATCATCGCCGAGCGGGTGCGAGAATTCCGGCACAGCCACGGCTGGACGGTCGGGATCCTGGCCAGGGAGAGCGGCCTGTCGAAGGGCATGCTGTCCAAGATCGAGAATGCTCAATCCTCCCCGAGCCTGGCCACCCTCGCTCGGCTGTCCGAGGCGCTTGCGGTACCCGTGACGGCCTTCTTCCGTGGCCTGTCCGAGGAGCAGGACCTGGTCTACGTCAAGGCCGGAGGCGGCCTGGACATCCAGCACAAAGGCTCCGGCCCGGGACATCGTTATCAGATGCTCGGGACGATGCGGGCCCCCTATGACAGCCTCGAGCCGATGCTGGTGACCTTGACCGAGCGCACCGAGGTTTTTCCGCTCTACCAGCACGCCGGCACCGAACTGCTGTTCATGATCAGCGGCAAGATGGAGTACTGCTACGGCGATCAGCGCTACCTGCTCGAACCGGGCGACGCGATCCAGTTCGTCGGCGAAGTGCTCCACGGGCCGGGTGAGTTGATTACTTTGCCGATCCAGTTCCTGGCCGTGAAATCGGTGAGCCCCAGCGGCTAGGAGAGCTCATCGCCGGGCGGGCGAAGGTTTCTTTCGGCGATCCAATGTTTCATGCGGGCGGGTTCTCGCGCTCTTCGTCCGGTCCGCCGACGTGGGCCCGGACCTCATCGATGTCCTCGTCGGCGCTCAGGTGCGAGACGCCGCCGAAGTGCATGGCCCGCTCGATGCCGACCCTCTCGTAGAGTTCGAGCGCCTCGTCGTACTCCTTGTTCTCGTCGCGCATCTGACGGATGTGCCAGCCGAGCAACAGGAGTACACCGACGACAACGAACACAACTTCGAAGCCCGGAAACGGGTAGAGCGCCGTGATGTCGGCCGGGTTCGTGAACGAGTCGAGACCGGTGCCCGCGATGATCACTTCGAGACCCTCCTGTCCTCCCGCGCCGTCGAGCCGGTCGGCTCGGCGCCGTCGAGTCGACCGGCTACCTGATGGCTGATGGTCGCGGCGGCCGCACGCTCCACCTCAGCGAAGCCGCCCTCGGCCTCGCTGCTCTGGAAATAGGGGTAGGCGTTTCCTTGGCCGTGGGTGTCCAGGCCGGCGAGCTCGACTGCGCGGGGCACCCGCAGCAGCCCGAACCGGTTCAGCAGCTTTGCCACGCCGAACGCCGGGAGGAAGCCGAGCACGAAGAACATGATGATGGCCCCCAGCAGGTTTCCCAGCGGGTTTATCGCGGGGAACCCTTCCGGGGTGGTGAACCATGCGGACGTACCCTCGACCGGGGCTGCGGCCGGATAGCCCCACAGCACGAAGCCGGCGACCACGACGCCGAAGAAACCGGCGTAGCCATGCACGGCCACCGCGCCGACGGCGTCGTCGATCCGGAAACGCCGTTCCACATAGTGATGCAGTTTGTATGCCAGCGCCGAGCCGGCCGCACCGATCAGCATCGCCTGCAGTGGGTGGTAGAGGTCGTTGCCAGCCGAGGCGGTAATGATCCCGGCTAGCCCGCCCGACAGAGTCCAGAACGGGTCGGCCTTGCTCACGATGAAGGCAGCGAGCATCCCGCCCGACAGGGACATCAGGAAGTTGAAAGTGATACCCGACAGCGTGGTCGGCATCAAGTAGATGTTGGTGCCGGAGAAGAAGGTCCCCGACTCCCCGCCGACGTCGAGGATGGGGATGTTGCAGGCAGCGTAGAAGCCCCAGAACCCGGTATAGATGAGCAGCAGGCCGATGCAGGTCATCCACACGTTGTGCGGCTTGATCTCGCGGACCTCACCGTTCGGACCGAACTTGCCGATCCGCGGACCCAAGACGATCACCACCGCTAGTGCGGTGCCACCGGCGACCGCATGGATGACTCCGGAGGCGTACGCGTCGTGGTAGCCCATCAACTGCACCATCCAGCCGTTGGGTGACCAGCCCCAGGCGGCATCGATGATCCAGGTGATCGACCCGAGCATGACGGCGAAGATGAAGAACGCCCCGAGCCGAACCCGCTCGATGATGGCCCCGGAAACGATCGAGGCGGCGGTCCAGGAGAAGAGCAGGAAAGCGGCCCAGAACACACCATTGATGCGGTCCTGCATGTTCGGCCCCATGGCCTCGGCCCACGGCGCGGCGATGTCATTCGCGCCCGACACGATTCCACCGGTGATGCCGGGCCCGTTCGGAAGAGCGAAGTAGAGATACCAGCCGAAGAAGAAGAAGGTCACGGTGACCAGGGGGATCACCATGATGTTTTTCAGCAGCGTCTGCTGCATGTTCTTGCGGCGGGCCGCCCCCACCTCGTACACGGCGAACCCCACGTGGATGAGGAACATCATCACGACGGTCACCCAGAAGTAGAACTCCGTGAAGATGACGTTTAGTGCGCCCAACTCTTCGCCCATGACCCGGTCCTCCTTGTGCACCTCAGGCCTCCGCGATCTAGTTGAAGGCGATTCGCAGACTAGGGGACACGCGCCATCGAGAACAACCCCACAATGCAACCCCGTTTCATGCGAGGAAATGGCACATCGGATCGGTCAGGATCGCGTGAAATCTTGGCCCGGCGGTTGCGAAGTGGTCCCGAAGACGATCACCCGCAGCTGTTTGCGGGTGCGCTCTATGTGGTCGGTCATCAACGCGGCTGCCGAGTCGGCGTCGCGATCACGGACGGCACCGTAGATCGCCTCGTGATCGTCGATCGTCTCGTCGATCGGCTCCACGAAGGTGAGCAGGTCGTGGGGGC
>JACCUF010000038.1 GCA_013811975.1 Geodermatophilaceae bacterium
GGACCACGTTCGTCAAGACGATCACTGGTGACCTCGACGGGACCAGCCGTGGCGAGATGGTGATGGCCTACGCAGCGCAGGGATCTGCGGCCTACACCGGCTACGAGCGGGTCGAAGGGACCCTTGCCGGGCGTACGGGAAGCTTCATCCTTCGACACAATGCGTTCATGGCCGAGGGCGCCGGCAGCTCCGAGGTCGTTGTGATGGCCTCGTCGGGCACCGGCGATCTGGTCGGGCTCTCGGGTACGGCGAGCATCAACCGCCACGACGACGGCAGCCACACCGTGACCCTCGACTACGACGTGACCGAGGAGGACCCGACGGACACCGACGTCGTGCGCTGAGCGCGACCGCGGGCAAGCAGTACGGCGACGCCCGCTCCGAAGGCGCAGGTGGCGGCGATCGGCAGCGGGGCGGCTTGGGCTCCCACGGCGCCGATCACGGCGCCGACGACCGGCGGCAGAGCAATTCCGCCGAGGTTGCCGGCGACCAACACCGTCGCAATCGGGTGCCGGGCGTGCGGCTGGTCGCGGCTCACCCAGGCCAGCCCGGTCGGGAACACCGGGCCGATGGCCATACCGACGAGGACATAGGCCGCCCCACCCAACGGGGCGAGGTAGGTCAGGGTGAGCATGAGCGTGGCCAGGATCGTGGTGCCCACCAGCAGGGGGCCGGGATCCACCCGGAGGCCGATCACTGCCGCGCCGAGTCTTCCGGTGGCCAGCCCCAGGTAGAACAGCGAGGTAGCCAGCGCGACCGCCGAGGCGCTCGCGGCGACGGCATCGAGATGCGTCGTCGCCCATGCAGCGGTGCTGATCTCGACGGCGATGAAGCAAGCGAACAACAGGGCGAACCCACCGAGCCGCCCCGACCGCAGCACCGGCACGTTCTGCGTGACCCGCTCCGGGCTGGACAACGAACCAAGCGGCAGCGCCCCGAGGAGTACGGCGGCCAGCACCGCCGGCACGACGTATCCGAGCCAGGCCAGCCGGCCCGAGCCATCGGACAGGGTGGTGACGAAGACCGGCCCGAGCACCGCGCCCAATCCGAAGATGCCGTTCTGCAGGTTCAGCAAGAAGGTCGACCGTCGGCTGGCGTAGGCCGCCGCGATCACTCCGTTGGCCAGCGCGGTCGCACCGCCGTACCCGAGCCCGATGGCAACACCGCTGACCAGCAGTAGCCACCACCATGGCGCCAGTGCCAACCCGACCAGGCCAACGACGAGGAAGACGCACGAGGACTGCAGCAAGAGCCGAGTCGAGACGCGGCCCTTCAGCCAGGCACACACGATGATGGCCACGATCGCGCCGGCCGGGAGCCCCGAGACCAGCACACCGGTCTCGACGGCGCTCACCGAGAAGCGATCCTGGATCACCGGCAGCAACGGGCCGTACGAGGAGGCGAGCAGCCCCATCGTCACCATGAGCGTGAAGCATCCGGCCAGGACCGCTCGGGGCAGTCCCATCTGACGCACGGGGGCTGCAGCGTCCGTCGCCGCCGAATATTCCCCGCCCCCCACGCCGCCGCCGCGGTGCGTCAGGTGCACGTATCCGGGGCGCTGGAAGAGTGCATTCGGCGATCCGCGAGGCTTACGGGTCGCCTCGCAAGATCCCTCCACCCGAGCGGTGTACTTACGACAATCCCGGGCGGTTTGCCGGCAACCCGCCAGACTCGGGCCGTGCCGGCAGGCCCAGCTCGGCGCGGATCTCGGCGCCGGATGCGCCGTGCGCTGGGGCGGGTCGGGGTGCGTCGGCGACCGTCGTACCGAATCTCGGCGCCGGACCCGGTTGCATCCGACCGCCAACATCGGTGAACACCGCCCGCTCGACGTTGTGCTCGTCGGAGATGGCTTCCTGCCAGTCCAGCACCGGCGCTACGCAGGCGTCGGTTCCCCGGAAGATGGCCCACCACTGGTCGCGGGTCCGTCCGGCGACCGTTGCCGCGAACACCGCTCGCAGCGCCGGCCATTGGGCAGGATCGGCCCGGTCGGGCAGCCCTTCCTGGGTCAGTCCGAGGCCGGTGATCAGGGCCAGATAGAACGGCTCCTCCAACGCGCCCACGGCCAGGAAACCGCCGTCCGCGCAGACGTAGACGTCGTAGAACGGCGCACCGGAATCGAGCAGGTTGACCCCGCGCTGGTCTTGCCAGACACCTTCGGCTCGCAATCCGTGGATCATTGCGGTCAGCAGCGCCGTACCGTCCACGATTCCCGCGTCGACGACCTGGCCTTGTCCGGTGCGTCCCGCGTGCAGCAGCGCTGCGACCAGACCGAAGGCCAGCAGCATCCCGCCGCCGCCGAAGTCACCGAGCAGATTCAGCGGTGGGCTGGGCAGCTCGTCGGGGCGCCCGAAGGCGTGCAGGGCACCGGTCGTCGCGATGTAATCGATGTCATGGCCGGCGGTGTGGGCGTACGGACCGTTCTGCCCCCAGCCCGTCATCCGGCCGTAGACCAGCCGTGGGTTGGCGGCCAGAACTGGCTGCGGGCCGAAACCCAGTCGCTCCATCACCCCCGGTCGGAACCCTTCGGTGAGGACGTCGGCCCGAGCCAACAGATGGCTCATCACCTCGCGGTCGGCCTCGTCGCGCAGGTCCAGGGCGATCGAGCGCTTTCCCCGGTCGAGGACCGGGTTGAGGATCAACC
>JACCUF010000042.1 GCA_013811975.1 Geodermatophilaceae bacterium
TCAGGTGGCCCCCCGATGGCCGAGGGCCGAGAATGGGGGGCCACTCAGGGTGCTTCCCCATACCCGGGCCAGGCAGTCCCGCCCAGGATTATCAGCATGACCACAGATTCCGGCGATCCCGCCGCCTCGACGCCCCCCGATCCGCCCTCACCACCGCCCGCGTCCGCAGCCGGGCCCACTGAGCCACCCAAGTCCGACCAGCCCTGGGCGCCCGCGTCGCCGCACGCTGGCTTCGGTCGGCCACCGCACCCGCCGGCTCCCTCTCGTCTGATGCGTGATTCCTCCGACAAGGTCCTCACCGGTGTCTGTGGCGGGCTCGGACGGCAGACGGGCGTTGATCCGATCCTGTTCCGGATCGGGTTCGCCGCCCTTGCTTTCGCCGGTGGTACCGGTGTCCTGCTCTACATCGTGATGGCCGTCCTGATGCCTCGTGATGACGGCCAACAGGTCTGGGCCAGAGGCGGTGCCAAGCCGCGGATCGAGCCCGAGATCCGTCCCGACCTGCGGATCGGGGATTCCGAACGCGAGCAGACTGTCGCCTACCTCGGCGCCGCCCACGACGAGGGCCGCCTGGATCTGGCCGAGTACGACGAGCGGGTCGCCTCGGCGTACCGGGCGAAGATCGCGGCTGACCTCATCCGGCTGACCTCGGATCTCGCGCTGTCCAGCCGCGTGCACCCGGCGCCGTTCTCGGCTGCATCGGCCGACGGTCGCACGGCGGCGCCCGCTCCGAGGGGACCGCGTTCCCCGATCCCCCGCATGACGGTCGCGATCCTGTTGATCGGTGCCGGCATCGTCGCATTCGGCGAGCGATACGGAGACTGGTCCCTGGACCCCTCGACGTACTTCGGCATCGCCGTGGCCCTCATCGGCGCAGCGCTGGTTGTTACCGCCTTCGGCCCGTGGCGACGTAGCAAGGGCGCACTGATCGCGTTGGGAGTGCTGCTCTCCTTCGGCCTGTTCGTCACCTCTGCGGTGGACTCCCGGGGGGGATTCGACGAGGCAACCTTCGGTGAATCCAGCTTTCGGCCGAGCTCGGTCGAACAGGTCCGCGACTCCTACCAGGTGATGATGGGTGAGGGCACGCTGGACCTGTCTGGCCTGCAGTTCACCTCTGATGACCCCACGGAGATCCAGATCGATGTCACGATGGGTAACTTCGAGATTCTCGTGCCGAGGGACACAGACGTGCGGCTGTACGGTGACGCCACGTTCGGCTCAGTCTCGACTTTCGGGGATCGTGAATATCTCGATGGCTATTACCCCGGCGTCGGCGAGGGACCCGACGTCGGCGACAACGAGCCGGAACTCATCCTCGACATCGACGTGCGGTTCGCAAACGCGGAGGTGACTCGTGTCGGGTGACCAGCGCCCGCGCCACAGGGTCGACGTCGTCGCGCTTGTCGCCGGCCTGCTGTTCATCATGTTCAGCATCGGGTCGTTGACGATCGGGAGCCTGGACTTCCCGAGTTTCGGCGCTGCGCCACTGTGGGTGTTCATGATCCTGGCCGGTGGCTTCCTGCTGCTCAGTGAGATCCGTGGCCGTCGGCAGCAGGCCGATGCCATCCCGCCAGACGGCTCACCTGAGCTCGCGGCCTGGGAGCAGGACACCTTCCGCTGACTATTCCCATTCGATGGTCCCCGGCGGCTTGCTCGTCACGTCGAGAACCACGCGGTTGATCTCGGGCACCTCGTTGGTGATGCGGGTCGAGATCAACGCCAGCAGGTCGTACGGGAGCCGGGTCCAGTCCGCGGTCATCGCGTCCTCACTGGACACCGGGCGCAGCACGATCGGGTGACCGTAGGTACGACCGTCGCCCTGTACGCCCACCGATCGCACCTCGGCGAGTAACACCACCGGACACTGCCAGATCGACTGGTCCAGTCCCGCGCGGGTGAGTTCCTCGCGGGTGATCGCGTCCGCTCTGCGGAGTACGTCGAGCCGGTAGGCATCCACGGCGCCGACGATGCGTACGCCCAGACCAGGCCCTGGAAACGGTTGTCGCCCAACGATGGTGGCCGGAAGGCCGAGCTGACGGCCAACCTCGCGGACCTCGTCCTTGAACAATTCCCGCAGCGGTTCTACGAGCTCGAAGGTCAGGTCCTCAGGGAGGCCGCCGACGTTGTGGTGGCTCTTGATGCTGGCCGCACCCGTTCCACCGCCGGACTCCACCACGTCGGGATAGAGGGTGCCCTGTACGAGGAAATCGACGCCGCCATCCGTACCCGCGACCTCCAGTGCGGCTTGCTCGAAGACCCGGATGAACTCCCGGCCGATGATCTTCCGTTTCTGTTCGGGATCGGCCACGCCGTCCAACGCTTCGAGGAACTGGGCCTCGGCGCGGACCACGCGTAGGTCGACGCCGGTTGCCGCCACGTAGTCGCGCTCGACCTGTTCGGTCTCGCCGAGGCGCATCAGGCCGTGGTCGACGTAGACGCAGGTCAGTTGGTCGCCGATGGCTCGCTGGACCAGGGCAGCCGCAACCGCGGAGTCCACTCCCCCGGACAGGGCGCAGAGCACCCGCTTGCCTCCGACCTGGGCACGAATCCGCTCGACCTGGATGTCGATGACGTTGTCCATCGTCCAGTCCGGGCGGCACCCGGCGACGTTGTGCAAGAAGCGTTCCAGCACGGCTTGCCCGTGCTCGCTGTTCCGGACCTCGGGATGGAACTGCACACCGGCCAGGCGCCGACTCAGGTCCTCGACGGCCGCGACGGTGGCCCCGGGACTCGTCGCCGTGACGGCGAACCCGGGCGGGGGTGCGGTGACGGAGTCGCCATGACTCATCCAGACGACCTGCCGGTCAGGAAGCCCGCTGAACAGCGCCGAGGGACCGGGGGCCACGGCCAGCTCCGTACCGCCGTACTCCGACGTCCCGGTACGGGCGACCACCCCGCCGAGTGCCTGGGCCATCAGCTGGAAGCCGTAGCAGATCCCTAGTACCGGAACACCGGCCTCGAACAGACCCTCCGGCGCGGCCGGGGCACCCGGCGCGTATACCGAGGAGGGGCCGCCTGATAGGACGATTGCGCTTGGGTCGCGAGCCAGCATCTCAGCGACCGGCGTGGTGTGCGGCACGATCTCGCTGTGCACGCGTGCTTCGCGAATCCGGCGAGCGATCAGCTGCGCGTACTGAGCCCCATAGTCGACGACGAGGACCGTCTGCGGGCCGGAGAGAGAGGTCATGCGTCGGGTCGGGACAGCACCAGGTCCACCTTCTGGAATTCCTTCAGATCTCGGTAGCCGGTCTTGGCCAGGGTGCGAGCCAGAGCCCCGAACAGGTTGGTCCGTCCGCCTTGCTGGGTGCTGGGTCCGAACAGCACCTCGTCGAGTGGGACCCGGTCGAGCTCGGCAGGCGCCAGGCCGCCTCGGGGCAGCCGCGGATGAGCGGCCACCGAATCCCAGTACCGGCCGCCGGCCGGGGCCGGCAATGCCGTACGCAGAGGCTCACCGACCACAACGGCGTCCGCGCCGCAGGCCAGCGCCCGGGCGATGGCGCCGCTGGTGGTGATCTCGCCGCTGGCCAGGACGTGCACGTAACGGCCTCCGGTCTCGTCCAGGTAGTCCCGCCGCGCGGCGACCGCATCCGCGATCGCGGTCGCCATCGGCACCCGGATACCGAGCACCTCGCTGCTGCTTGAGTACTCGTCCGCGCCCATGCCGACCAGGACCCCGGCCGCACCGGTCCGCATCAGGTGCAGCGCGGTCTGATAGTCCGCACAGCCGCCGACGATCACGGGTACGTCGAGATCGGCGATGAACTCCTTGAGGTTCAGACCTTCGCCGTGGTCGGTGACATGCTCGGCGGAGACGATCGTGCCCTGGATGACCAGGATGTCGACCCCGGCCGACAACAGTGCCGGTGCCAGTTCGGTGGTGCGTTGCGGCGAGACCCGGGCCGCGGTGGTGACACCGGAATCCTTGATCTCCTTGATCCGCGCGATGATCAGGTCAGGCTTGACCGGCTCGGCGTAGATCTCCTGCAGCGTCGCGATGCCGGCGTCGTCGTCCTCGGGGAGGTCCGAGATCCGCGCGTAGGCCTGCCCCGGGTCGTCGTACCGCGTCCACAGCCCCTCGGCGTTGAGTACCCCCAGGCCGCCGGCCCGACCGACGGCGACACACATGTCCGGGCTCATCACGGCATCCGAGGGCGTGGCCATCATCGGGATCCCGAAGGAGAACGCGTCGATCTGCCAGGCAGTGGAGACGTCGTCGACGTCCCGGGTACGGCGGGACGGAATGACCGAGACGTCGTCCAGGTGGTAGCCCCGCCGCGCCGTGCGACCCAGCCCGATCTCCACGTAGTCACGCATAAGATGCGCTCCTCAGCGGGCTCGGTAGTTGGGCGACTCGACGGTCATCTGGACGTCGTGGGGGTGGCTTTCGGTCAGGCCGGCTGAGGTGATCCGCATCAGCTGCGCGTGGTCGCGCAGGTCCGCGATCGTGGCCGCGCCGCAATATCCCATGCCGGCGCACAGGCCACCGACCAACTGATGGGCGACACCGGCCAGCATCCCGCGATAGGGAACCTGTCCCTCGATACCCTGGGGTACGAGTTTGTCGTCGGAGAGCACGTCGTCGGCGAAGTACCGGTCCTTGGAGTACGAGCGGGCCTCACCGCGGCTCTGCATCGCGGCGAGCGAGCCCATGCCGCGGTAGGTCTTGTACTGCTTGCCGTTGACGAACACCAACTCCCCGGGCGCCTCCTCGACGCCAGCCAACAGGCTGCCCAGCATGACCGTGTCGGCACCAGCGGCGATGGCCTTGGCGATGTCTCCGGAGTACTGAAGGCCGCCGTCGGCGATCACCGGGACTCCGGCCGGGCCGGCGGCGCGCGCGGCCTCGTAGATGGCAGTCACCTGGGGTACACCGACCCCGGCCACTACGCGGGTCGTGCAGATCGATCCCGGTCCGACTCCGACCTTGATCCCGTCGGCACCGGCATCGATCAACGCCTGTGCTCCGGCTCGGGTTGCGATGTTGCCGCCGACGACCTCGACGCAGTGGTCGGTTTTCAGCCGGGCGATCAACTCCGGGATGCTGCGGTGGTGGCCATGCGCGACATCGACCACGAGGACGTCCACCCCCGCCTCGATCAGCAGCTCGGCCCGCTTGTAGGAGTCCTCTCCGACCCCGATGGCGGCGCCGACGACCAACCGGCCGCTGTCGTCCTTGGTGGCCGAAGGGTATTCATCACTCTTGACGAAGTCCTTGACCGTGATCAGTCCACGGAGTCGCCCGGCCTTGTCCACCAGCGGGAGCTTCTCGATCTTGTGTT
>JACCUF010000301.1 GCA_013811975.1 Geodermatophilaceae bacterium
CTTGTACGTCGATCCGGCCCCAGCCGAAGCCACAGTTGGGAGATTCACCGTCGTCTGCCGCGGGTCGGCGGTGTCTGCGCCGTAAATCCGGTTCACCGACAGCGCGCGCACCTTTCCGGTACCCGGCTCCTGCAACGTGAAAACGCCAGCAACGGAGTCTTCCATGGCAAGGGTGTTGAGCACCGCCTGGTCGCCGGCTGCCTGGGCCCCGATATCGACTGTGCTCACGATCTTCAGGGAGCCCTGTTTGAGCAGGTCGGGGGGTACTTGCAGGGTGTCGAGCAGATACTTCTCGAGGAAGTCACAGAAGAATCCGCCGATGGTGGCCTCCAGGCAACCGCGCGGAGGGTCGGCCCCGGTGATCAGCGTTATGGGGGTGACGCGGGCCGCCTCAGCATCGGCCGCCGTCACGAAGCCAGCGGACTCCATCCGATCCAGGACGATGTCGCGGCGGGTGGTGGCGGCTTCCAGGTCGACAAGCGGATCAAAACTCGACGGGCTCTGCACCAGGCCCGCGAGCAGAGCGGCCTCGGGCAGCGTCAGGTTCACGATGGACTTACCGAAGTAGACCCACGCTGCGGCAGCGATGCCGTACGCACCCTGTCCGAAGTAGGCGATGTTGAGGTAGCGGGTGAGGATCTCGTCCTTGCTGAGTTCCTCCTCGACAGCCAGCGCCAGGCGGGCCTCGCGCAGTTTGCGGGCCACGCTCTGCTCGGTCGCCGCCTGCCGATCCTCTTGGCTGTCGGAGGCCTCGAGCAGGGTCAGCTTGACGAGCTGCTGGGTGATGGTCGAGGCGCCCTCTTGGACTGAGCCTGCCGCCGCGTTCGTCACCAGCGCTCTTAGCACGCCCTGCACGTCAAGCCCGTTGTGTTGATAGAACCGCACGTCCTCCGTCGCGACGATGGCCCGTTGCATGACCTCGGGAATCTCCTCGATGGTCACCGGTACGCGGTAGAAGTCGTAGAAGTAGGTCAGCGGTGTCACGCCATCGGAGGCCAGCACCGTCGTGATGCCTGCGGGAGGAGCGTCGCTTAGCTCCTCGGGGACCTGTTCGAGCAGAGTCGTGGCGTTGCGGGCAGCGATTCCTGGCCCACCGATCCAAGGCAGCAGCAGCCCTGCCATCACCGCGCCGGACAGCATGATGGCGAGCACCAGTTGAGCTGCGGCACCCATCCGGCGCTTGGCTGATTCCGACATTTCTGGGAAGTTTACGCAGTCGGCCTGGAAGATGCCCGTCTCGCGGGTGTCTTCCTCGGACGCCGGGCGGTTACCGGGGCGGTGAGGTGGTCGCCGATCTCGCGCAGCGCAGTCAGGTCATGCACGTCCTGCGCGGCGGCCGGTACCGGTCGTACCGGCACGTCCGGGTGGGCACTGGCGAACCGGCGGGCCAACCGCTGTTCCTGTGCGTCGGTCCGCATCCGCTCGGCGTGGATTCGCAGCAGGGATGCAACAACCACGTCGGTACGGCTGGACGCGAGATTCTCCGCCGCACCCTCGGCTCGGCCGGCCGACAAGGCAGGAACGGTGCTCGGGTGTACGCGGTTGAGGACCAACCCGGCCAGTGGCATCTGGTCAGTGGAAAGGCGGTCCACGAAGTAGGAGGCCTCACGAAGCGCATCCGGCTCTGGTGCGGCCACGACCAGGAACGCGGTACCGGGCTGGCGAAGCAGGTCGTAGGTGGCCTGGGCTCGTTGCCGGAAACCGCCGAACATCGTGTCGAGGGCGCCAACGAAGTGGGAGACGTCCTTGAGCAGCTGGCCACCAAGAATCTTGGCGATGATCCGGCCGAAGATCGCCAGGCCGGCCCCGACCACCTTCAGGTAGGCCCGGCCGCCGGCCCGGGCGGGAGCGGACAATAGCCGGATCATGGTCCCGTCGAGGAAGCGGCTCATCCGGTGCGGGGCGTCGAGGAAGTCCAGTGCCGAGCGCGACGGTGGAGTGTCGACGATGATCAGGTCCCACTTACCGGTCTCCCGGAGCTGGCCGAGTTTCTCCATGGCCATGTACTCCTGCGTCCCTGCGAACGAGGATGAAAGCGCTTGGTAGAAGGGGTTTTCCAGGATCTGCCGAGCCCGGGCTGGTTCTGAGTGCGCCTCGACGATCTCGTCGAAGGTGCGTTTCATGTCCAGCATCATCGCCTGCAGATGACCACCGCTGGCCGCGGTCAACTCAGCCGCGGCGGGAACGTCGCGCGGAGTGTTGTCGAGGTGCTTGAGACCCAGCGACTGGGCGAGTCGTCGCGCCGGGTCGATGGTCATCACCACGACCTGACGTCCTGCCTCTGCTGCAGCGAGGGCCAGCGCCGCCGATATCGTGGTCTTGCCCACCCCACCGGCGCCACAGCAGACGATGATCCGGGTGCCCGGGTCGGCGATGACCGCAGCCAGGTCAAGAGCCGGCGAAGTAGCGACCGTACGTGCCCGACTGGGCGATGCCTTGGCCGATCGGCTGACCGAACGGGCGCCACTCACTTGATGCCTGACTGGGTGAGGCTGTCGGCCAGCTCGTAGAGCGATCCGGTGTCGATCGGTCCTGGGAGGTCGGGCAGTTCGTAGGTCAACCGTTTCAGTTCGGCGACCCTGGCCCGACAGGCAAGCTGTCCCTGCCAACCCTGAGCGTGATCGCCGGCCTCGAGCAGCAGTGGTCCGACCAGCGACTCCCCGTCGAGCCCGACCTTGCTCAAGGTGGCGGCGATCGCGGTTGAGTCGAGGCGCCCGCTGGCTGCTCTTGCCATGGCGTTCAGCGGGAGCAGCGGTTGACGGGCCATGTTCACGATGATGGAGCCCACTGGGAGACCGATCGCCCGCAGCTCGGCGATCGCGTCCGCGGTCTCCTGGACCGGCATGTCCTCGAGCACGGTGACGATGTGGATAGCCGTCTGCGAGGAACGCAGGACCGCCATCACCCCATCGCTCTGGGTCTTGATCGGCCCGCCCTTGGCCAATCCCGCCACGTGTTCGGTGACCGACAGGAATCGGACAATCCGGCCGGTCGGCGGCGCGTCGACGACGACGGCGTCATACGCGCGGGCGCCCTTCACCTGCCGGGTCACGGCCTCCTTGATCTTGCCGGTCAACAGGACGTCGCGCAGCCCTGGGGCGATGGCGGTAGCGAAGTCCACCGCTCCCATCCTGCGTAGTGCTCGTCCGGCGCGTTTCAGGTTGTAGAACATCTCTAGGTACTCCAACAGCGCGGCCTCGACGTCGATCGCGAGCGCACGGACCTCGCCGCCACCGCGAGCCACGGCTACCCGGCGCTCCTCGTACGGCAAGGGCGGGGTGTCGAACAACTGCGCGATGCCTTGCCGCTCCTCCACCTCGACCAGAAGCACCCGCCGCCCGCCACTGGCCATGCTGAGCGCCAACGCTGCAGCGACGGTTGTCTTGCCCGTCCCGCCCTTGCCGGTTACGACATGCAGTCGTGCCGCCGGCCAGGCCGGTGAGGTGGGCATGACTTCAGGGTAAGCAGCTTGTGATCGGCGTGCCCACCGTGGTGCTCGTGGTGAGCGGGGTCGCGGGTCGCCGTGCAGCCGGTGGGCTAGCGTCCGGGTCATGCAGAAATGGGAGTACGCCACGGTCCCGCTGCTCGTCCACGTGACGAAGCAGATCCTCGACACCTGGGGAGAGGACGGCTGGGAACTGGTCGCTGTCATCCCGGGTGCCAACGCCGAACAGCTGGTCGCCTACCTGAAGCGGCCCCTGGCCGGGTCATGACCGGCGCCAAGGCGCGCCTGGCCGAACTGGGCATCACTCTGCCGGCGGTCGCGGCTCCGGTGGCTGCCTACGTTCCGGCGGTCCAGACCGGACCGCTCGTCTACACCTCCGGTCAGCTTCCGTTCGTCGATGGCGCCTTGCCGCGGGTCGGGAAGGTCGGGGACGGGGTCAGTGCCGACGAAGCGGTCGCGGATGCTCGACAATGCGCCTTGAACGCGCTCGCCGCGATCGATGCACTGGTCGGTCTCGACGCGGTTACCCGGATCGTGAAGGTGGTCGGATTCGTCGCCAGCGCACCCGGTTTCACCGGTCAGCCCGGCGTGGTCAATGGGGCCAGCGAGCTGTTCGGCGAGGTCTTCGGAGACGCTGGAGTGCATGCCCGCAGCGCCGTGGGAGTGGCCGAGTTGCCGCTGGGCGCCCCGGTCGAGGTCGAAGTGATCGCCGAGATCGCCGCCGCCGGGCCGACGATCAGGCTGGCCGGTCCAGGTCAGCCGGGCATCCGCGCCTGACGGTCGCGACGCCACCGGTGACCCGAGAGCCCGAAGTGCCCACTGGCATGGGCGGAGCTACCCCTGCGGTCGCTCGACAGGCAGCCACGGTGCTGCTTCTTCGGGACAGTCGGAGCGGCCTGGAGGTTTACCTACTGCGACGAGTCCGTGGGATGCCCTTCGCCGGGGGAATGACGGCCTATCCCGGTGGGGGAGTGGATGTTCGGGACGCCGACGCTGATCTTTCCTGGACCGGACCCGATCCCGCGCAGTGGGCGGCGAGCTTCCACTGTGATGAGCGGCTGGCCCGCGAACTGGTCTGTGCGGCCGTACGGGAGACGTTCGAGGAGTCCGGTGTCCTGCTGGCCTCTCCCACCGACGGTTCGCCGTTGGATGCAGCCTCGCCTGAATGGGAGGCCGACCGGCTTGCTCTGATGGCACGGGAGCGATCGCTGTCCGAGGTCTTCGCCACCCATGAGGTGACCCTGCGTGCTGATCTGCTCCGGCCCTGGGCGCACTGGATCACCCCGGAGGCCGAACCCAGGCGCTATGACACGAAGTTCTTCGCCGCGGCCGTACCGGCAGGTCAGGAACCACGCGATGTATCCGGGGAAGCCGACGAAGCCGCCTGGGTACGCGTCGTGGATGCGCTGGCCGAGAACAAGCAGGGGACCCGGATGATGCTGCCTCCTACGTTGGTCACGCTCACCGACCTCGTCGGACACGCCACGGTCGCCGATGTCCTCGAAGCCGCCCCCAAGCAGCCGTTGACTCCGGTCGTGCCGCGGCTGCTCGTTCGGGACGGGGCGGAGTACGTCGAGATGCCCGACGGCAGCCTGGTGAAGACGCCGATCCGGCTGGGTCCCGGCGGCGCCCGCTGAGCGACGAAATCGGGGTCGCTGCGGAAATCGGTCGAGCAGAAGTCAGCGGGCTCGACGGCGGAGGCGATCCTCGTCGAGTACCAGCACGGTCTTGCCCTCCAGCCGAAGCCAGTCCCGATGGGCGAAGTCGGCCAGAGCCTTATTGACCGTTTCCCGAGAAGCGCCGACCAGCTGGGCCAGCTCTTCCTGGGTCAGGTCATGCGTGACGCGCAGCAGTCCGGTGTCGTCGCGGGTACCGAACCGGTCAGCCATCCCCAGCAGGGACTTGGCCACCCGGCCGGGCACGTCGGTGAAGATCAGGTCGGCCACCGTGTCGTTGGTACGGCGCAGGCGCCGGGCCAGAACCCGCAGCAGCTGTACGCCGATCTCCGGATGGGCATCGATCCATGGCAGCAGCGCCTGCTGCGACATCTTGGCCAGCGAGACATCGGTCAGCGCCGTGGCCGTCGCGGTGCGGGGACCGGGATCGAAGATCGACAGCTCTCCGAACTGGTCGGACGGGCCCATGACCGACAGCACGTTCTCACGGCCATCTGGTGCCCGACGGACGATCTTGACCTTCCCGTCCAGGATGATGAACAAGCTGTCTCCCGGCTCGCCTTCGGCGAACACGGTGCTACCCCGGGGCAAGTCAAGCTGCTCCAGCGCCGCGGCCACGGGTTCGGCCGCTTCGGCCGAGACTCCCTGGAAAACGCCGGACCGCGCCAGCACGTCGTTCACGCGCTCCTCCACTCCCCTGGACAACGCCTCGCCGAGGCTGGCGTGAGTCTAGGCGTATTCGGGGCCTGGTTTGGCGCCGTGCTCCTCGACGACTGCTGGCTGCTCGTCGTCGCCGTTTCGCGTTGCGAGTGCAGCGGGCTGCGTTGGTCGACCGCGACGGCGACGGTTGCGCCAGCTCTCCAGCGAGCGGCGTACGCCGAACCGCCAGAGGTTGTACATATCCTTGCTGCCGGCCTTGTCGAGGAACTCCTCCACGTCGTCGGTACCGGCGACGGCGCGTCGCAGCGGCTCCTCGACCCGCTCCATGAAGAGGAGAAAGCCGAGGAGGAAGAGGGGAAAGAACACCACCAGCAGGCCGGCCATCGCCGCTCAGTATGCCCACCGCGCAGCCCTGGGTCTCAACGGCCCGCCGTACTGTCGTCGTTGTGGCAAAAGCAGCGGCGCGGCGGCGTCGGATCGCGGCCGAGACCTCGTTGTCGCGGACCCGTCGAGCGCGCCGGATGAACACCGAGCTTGCCCGCATTCACCCGGACGCGCATTGCGAGTTGGATTTCCGGACTCCGCTCGAGCTGACGGTGGCCACCATCCTGTCCGCCCAGACCACCGACAAGATGGTCAACTCGGTCACCCCGACTCTGTTCGCGAAGTACCCCAGCGCTGTCGACTACGCCGCTGCCGACGTCTCCGAGATGGAGGTACTGCTCAAGCCGACCGGCTTCTTCCGGGTTAAGACGAAGTCCGTGATCGGACTCGGCCAGGCGCTGGTTGCGAGGTACGGCGGCGAAGTGCCGGGCAAGCTTGCTGATCTCGTCACCCTGCCCGGTGTCGGACGTAAGACGGCAAATGTGGTGCTGGGCAACGCATTCGACATCCCGGGAATCACCGTTGACACACACTTTCAGCGGCTGGTACGGCGCTGGGCGTGGACGCAGGAGTCCGACCCGGCCAAGATCGAGAACGCCGTCGGCCCCCTGATCCCGCGCAAGGAGTGGACGATCCTGTCCCACCGGGTGATCTTCCACGGTCGGCGGGTCTGCCACGCGCGCAAGCCGGCGTGCGGAGCCTGCGCGCTCGCCCTGTGGTGCCCTGCCTATGGTGACGGGCCAGTGGACCCGGGGGTGGCGGCTACGCTCATCAAAGGCCCGGATGCTGCGGCCCGCGCCAGGGCGGCCGCCTTCGGTCTACCGATCCGCACGCCCGGCGAGATCGCTGCGCTGGCTGGCGGAGAGCAGTCGGCATGAGTGGCCCGGGCCTGCGGCGAGGAAACCGTGACTTCAGTCAGAGACTGCGCGTCGCGGGCCTGATCCTGGTGGGGCTCCTGGTGTTGGCTGGATGTGCCTCGGAGGACGGCCTCCCTGGCGGTGGCGGGTCCACGGAAGCACCGGACCTGCCTGACCTGACCGACTGCCCCGCCCCAACAGGGCAGCCGGCCGTCGGCGAGCAGACGCTTCCGGAGTTGAGTCTTGCGTGCCTGGACGAGGACGGCGGCGTGCTGACGATCGGCCAAGCGCCCGGGGTTGCGATGGTGCTCAATCTCTGGGCCAGTTGGTGTGGTCCATGTCGAGAAGAGCTGCCCTATTTCGATGAATTGTCCGCCGCGGCCGATCCGGGGCAACTGCTGGTGGCCGGTGTGGTGACTCGAGACAGTCCTGGTCTTGCGGCTGAGCTGGCCGTCGACCTCGGTATCGGGTTCCCGAGTGGGGTTGACGAGAACGGAGACCTCTACGTTGATCAGGGGCTCCGGGGGCTGCCGGGAACATTCTTCGTCAACGCCGACGGCAGCATTGCCCATGCCGAGCTTGCCCCGATCACGTCGTACGACGACCTCCTGGCCCTTGTCCAAGACCATCTCGGAGTGACCGTGTGAGCGAGGTACGAGCTGCGCCGACCGGGCGGGTTCCGGCATATATGACCGAACTGGCCGACCGGGTCGGCGGGCTGGCTGAGCGTGACTCCTCCGCGGAGGGGAGTGCGTCGTTGGTGCGACGGATGGCCAAATGGGCACCACCAGAGAGGGGTGGCCGCGCATCGGCGGTACTCATTCTGATCGCGGACAGCGACGGCGAGCCCGACGTACTCCTTATCCAGAAGGCCGCCATGCTGCGCAACCACGCGGGACAGCCGGCCTTCCCCGGCGGTGCGGCCGAGCCCGCTGATGCCGATCTCAGCGCCACAGCGCTACGCGAGGCGGCTGAGGAGGTCGGCCTGGACCCCGCGGGGGTGAGCGTGCTGGCGACCCTGCCGGTGCTCTACCTCGCGCCGTCCGGGTACATCGTGACCCCGATTCTGGGCTATTGGCACACGCCGGGACCTGTCCGCGTGAACGATCCCGGCGAGGTCGCCTCGGTTGCCCGGGTGCCGATCGCCGAGCTTGCCGATCCGGAAAACCGGTTTCAGGTGCGTCATCCCTCGGGGTACATCGGGCCCGCCTTCGGGGTGTCGGGCATGGTCGTCTGGGGTTTCACCGCGGGGCTGCTGTCGATGATGCTGGAGCTGGGCGGGTGGGCGCGGCCGTGGAACAGCTCCCAAGTCCGCGATCTGGAGATCCCAGCCGAAGTATCGGCGATCCTCCCGTGAGCCTGGTTCTCCGATTCCGGCGCTCGCTCACGGTAATAGCAGTACTTTCTGCGGTGCTTGCTGTTGGGCTCGGCGGTTGCGGCGGGAGTCCCGACAGGCAGGAGCCCGAGCCCACCAATGCGGCGGATGAGGCGAACGAGGTCACGGTGGATCCGGACGGCGTGCAGTCGATCACCTTGGTCTCCGGGGATGACTACCAGTTCGTACCCGCCGAATTCACGGTGGCGCCGGGTCAGGTGATTCTCACGCTCGAGAATGCAGCCACCCAGCTCACCCACAGCTTGGCCTTCCCGCCGGGGATCGGTCCGAGCGACATCGTCGAGTCGATCTCCGTGGTCGCCCCAACCGAGGTCGACACGATTGAGTTCAGCGTGAGCACACCGGGTGAATACGCCTTCATCTGCTCCTTCCATGAAGCCCAGGGGCATACCGGCGTGATGAGCGTGGAGGCATGATCGTCAGCATCGCTGAACGGATTCAAGGGCCTCATGCGGCGGCAGATCCGTCCCGAACCGCCGCTGTGACCGGAGCCCGCTGACGTGCTCGACCTGGGCATCGTCGCCTTCACGGTGATCTTCGCCGTAAACGGTTATCGCCATGGGCTGATCACCTCGGCCTTCTCCTTCGTCGGGTTCCTGATCGGCGTCGTGATCGGCGCACAGATCGCAGGTCGGGTGGCGACGGCGATCACCGATGATTCCGTTCTCCGGGTGCTTATGGCGCTCGTCATCGTCTTTGGGTTCGCCGGTCTGGGCCAGTTCGTCGTCGGGCAGGTCGGCACGCGGCTGCGCCGGGTGGTGACCTGGCGTCCCGCGCGGCTCGTCGATTCGGTGTTGGGCACGCTGGTCTCTTCGCTCACCGTGCTGCTGGTCGCCTGGATCGTCGCCACCCCGTTGGCCGCGTCACCGTTCCCTTCACTGGCTAGTGAAGTTCGCCAGTCCCAGATCCTGCGGGCCGTGGACGCAGCGGTCCCGGACCCGGTCCAAACGCTCTACCGATCGCTGCGTGACTCACTGGACCGACAGGGCCTGCCGGACGTCCTGGATCCGCTGACCGAGACAAACGTGCCCGACGTGGCAGTTCCGAACGAGGCGTTGCTGAACAGCCCGGTGGTGACCCAAGTCCGCGGATCGGTGGTCAAGGTCAGCGGCGCGGCACCGTCTTGCTCCCGGGGGCTCAACGGGTCGGGATTCGTCTACGCCGAGGAGCGGGTGATGACCAATGCCCACGTGCTGGCCGGCGTCGATGACCCGACGATTCTGGCCGAGGGTGAGGTCTACGACGCGAAGATCGTCTACATCGACGAGCAGGTCGACGTTGCCGTACTCGCCGTCCCCGGGCTACCTCAGGAGCCGTTGACGCTGGCTACAACAGAGCGCGACTCCGGCGCCGACGCGATCATCATGGGTTACCCCGGCGGTGGCAATCTCCAGGTGGGACCGGCCCGGGTCCGAGATCTCAGCGCGATCCGTGGGCCGAACTTCCGGGCCGACGGCACGGTGTCCCGCGAGGTGTACGCATTGTTCGGGCAGGTGCGCGCGGGAAACTCGGGCGGGCCGTTGTTGGACGTCGACGGGACGGTCCTAGGCGTGGTGTTCGCATCGGCGATCGACGACCCGTCGACCGGATATGCGCTTTCCGCGGCGCAGGTCGCTACCGCCGCCGCGAAGGGGGTGACCTCCACCGGCGAGGTCGACTCCGGCCCCTGCATCTGACCGACGTCAGCTCTTGATCCACCGCAGAATCTCGCCGGTGACCAGGTCAGGTACCTCCTCGGGCAAGAAATGCCCCGCATGCGAGATCGTCTGCCACTCATAGGTACTCGACACGTAGCGGCTGGAACCCTGGGCAGTTGTGGGCAGAACGCAGGTATCCTGCCCGCCGTGCAGCTGCAGCGTCGGCATTCCCACCGGAATGGACATCTGCCGGGTGTATGTCACGCCGTCGGGCCGTGGCAACGACCGCACCGCCCATCGATAGTGCTCCAGGGCCCCGTACGCGGCTTGCGGTATCAGCATGGCCTGTTGATATCGGGCTCGGGCTTCGACGAAGTCCACTGTGGATGCCCAACGGTCCCCCGCCCAAGCGGTCATCAGCCGCGCGACCTCGGCCGCACCGTCCCGGGTAAGCCGCTGCTCTGGGATTCGCGGCGTCTGAAATCCGAAGACGTGACTGCTGGCCGCGATTTGTTTGAAGTCACTGACCACGGCCGCCCGCCACCGGCGTGGATGAGGCGCGGACAGGACGACGAGTCGACGTACGACGTCGGGACGGAAGCGAGCCACCGTCCAGGCCACGCTCCCTCCGAGGTCATGACCGACGAGGGTGGCTTCCCGTTCCCCCATTGCCGTCACCAGGCGCGCGATGTCGGCGGCCGTCGTCATCACGTCGTAGGGCCGTGGAGGCTTGTCACTTGCGCCGAAACCACGCAGATCCGGTGCCACGACGCGGTATCCCGCCTCAGCGAGCGCGACTATCTGGTGTCTCCAGGTCCACCAGAACTGCGGAAACCCATGCAGCAGAAGGATCAGCGGCCCGCTGCCGGCTTCGGCGACATGGAGCCGCACGCCGTTTGTCGAGTAATCGCCATGGATCCAGGGACCGTCGAGCAGGACCGAACTGGCATCGGGTCGGTCCGCCCGTCGCGGGTGCATCAAAGTCGCCGCAGGCAATGCGTGCTCATGTCACGTGTTGCGAGCGATCCCGGGGCTGCGCTGACCAGGAGCCTGACGAGAAAAGAGCTCCTTGGTGTCCTTCAGGGTCTCGATGGTTCGCTCTGGAGCCTTGACCTTCTTCAGCATGCGCATACCGACGAGGACCAGGAGTCCGGCCAGCACCACGAAGAAGGCCCAGACGATCAGGTAGGACAGCCACCGTGGCAGGCCCAACGCGACAAGGCCCTCGGCAAGGGCGATGAACAGGAACGTCACCGAGAACAACAGCATGACCCCGGCGGCCCCGAACATTCCCGCACCGATGCCCCCACGCTTGGCCGAGCTGGTGATCTCGGCCTTGGCCAGTTCCACCTCGGCGCGGATGAGTGTCGAGACGTGCTCGCTCGCGGTGCCGAACAGGGCGCCGATCGGTGGCTCGGCGCGGCCGTCTGCAGGGCTCGGGTGCGGGGAGGAGGCAGGCGAACTCATGGTCACTCCAGCAGTCTAGGGGCCACGCAATCTTTCCCAGCCTGCCCATCCTGCCATCCGGCCCGGACGAAGTCAGGCGCGGCATCCTCAGGCGCGGCACTTTTCAGGCGCAGCGCTCTACGTGCCCGGCCACTACGGCGTAGTTGAAGTGATCGACCGTCCAGGTGAGTTCCACTTGCACGACAAAGGTTCCGTACGTGCGATTCGCCGGCGACATCACGAATGTTGCCTGGTCGTAACCGTCGCCCGAGTTGATCAGTCTGGCCGCCCAGGACGGGATGTCCTCGCGGCAGTGGATGCCTACGACGTCAGTAGCCGCACGTAGTGCCGAGGCAAAGCCCTGTGCGCCGGTCGGCGGGAGTTCGCCGTTGAGTCGGCGCGCCGAGGCGTCGACAATCGCGGGGTCCGTAGCGGCGATCGCACTGATCGCTGAGGGTTGCGGCGCCTCGGCCGCGGGATCTGGTTGCAGAGCCTGGAAGCCGAAAAGGCCGACCATCACCAGCAGGAGCACCCCGACCGGGACCGCCCATGGCCGTGAGCGTGCCCTGCGCTCCTGCTCAGCCGAGTCGAGCAGGTCCTCGCTGGGTGCGCCGGCTGCGGTCACCTCCCCACGGTACGTCGATGAGCACAGCGTCGTGCTTTCGACGCCCGCAGGGTGCCGCTGACCGCGCAACCGTGGCCAATCCGTCAGGCGCGTCGGTAAGTTCGACTAGGAGTGCACCGTAGGAGCTGAGGAGATCCGTTGACCGAGAATCCCGCCCTGTCCAACCTGAGCCACGAGACTCGGCACTTCGACCCTCCCGAGGAATTGGCCGAGCAGGCGAACGTCGGCGAGGACGCATACGACGAGGCCGCGGCCGATCCGCTGGTCTTCTGGGAGACGCAGGCCGAGCGGCTCGAGTGGGCTCAGAAGTGGGACACCGCACTGGACTGGGATCCACCGTTCGCCAAGTGGTTCGTCGGCGGCAGCCTCAATGTCGCGGTCAACTGCTTGGACCGGCACGTTGCGGCTGGCCGTGGTGACAAGGTCGCCATTCACTTCGAAGGAGAGCCGGGGGACAAGCGCTCCATCACCTACGCCGAGCTCACCGCCGAGGTATGCAAGGCGGCCAACGCCTTGACCGAGTTGGGGGTCCAGACCGGGGACCGGGTGATGATCTACCTGCCGATGATCCCGGAGGCAGCGATCTCGATGCTTGCCTGCGCCCGGATCGGCGCTCCGCACTCGGTGGTCTTCGGCGGGTTCTCACCGGAGAGCCTGCGCAACCGGATCGACGACTGCGGCTCGAAGTTCGTGATCACCTCCGACGGCGGTTACCGGCGCGGTGCTGCGAGCGCGCTGAAGTCCAATGTGGACGCTGCCGCTGACGCCGACGGCTCACCGGTGGAGCGGATTCTGGTCGTACGCCGTACCGGGCAGGACGTCGACTGGAACCCTGATCGTGACCTCTGGTGGCACGACGTCGTGGACCGGCAGTCCGACCGGCACGAGGCTGAAGCCTTTGACGCCGAGCACCCGCTGTTCATCCTGTACACGTCCGGAACCACGGCCAAGCCCAAGGGAATCCTGCACACCTCGGGCGGATACCTCACCCAGACCTCGTACACCCATCACGCTGTTTTCGACCACAAGGCCGAGACCGACGTCTACTGGTGCACCGCCGACATCGGTTGGGTCACCGGGCACAGCTACATCGTCTACGGGCCGATGTCCAACGGCGCGACGCAGGTGATGTACGAGGGCACGCCGGACACCCCGCACCAGGGTCGGTTCTGGGAGATCGTGCAGAACTACGGGGTGACGCTGCTCTACACCGCGCCCACCGCGATCCGGACGTTCATGAAGTGGGGCGCCGAGATCCCCTCCGAGTTCGACCTGTCCTCGCTGCGGCTGCTGGGCAGCGTGGGCGAACCGATCAATCCGGAAGCCTGGATGTGGTACCGCGAGCACATCGGCGGCGACAACTGCCCGATCGTGGACACCTGGTGGCAGACAGAGACCGGCGGCATCATGATCAGCCCACTGCCCGGCGTCACGTCGACCAAGCCGGGATCGGCCCAGCGTGCCCTTCCGGGAATCTCCGCTGACGTCGTGGACGAGTCCGGCCAGCCGGTGCCCAACGGCGGTGGCGGCTACCTGGTATTGACCGAGCCGTGGCCGGCGATGCTACGCACGATCTGGGGCGACGACGAGCGGTTCAAAGAGACCTACTGGTCGCGCTTTTCAAAGCAGGGCTACTACTTCGCCGGGGACGGGGCCAAGAAGGACGACGACGGCGACCTGTGGCTGCTCGGCCGGGTGGACGACGTCATGAACATCTCCGGGCATCGGATCTCCACCACCGAGGTCGAGTCCGCACTGGTGTCGCACCCGAAGGTCGCCGAGGCCGCGGTGGTCGGTGCGACAGATCCGACCACCGGACAGGGCATCGTGGCCTTCGTGATCCTGCGCGGCGGCAATGACGAGGAGGGCGCTGACCTGGTCAAGGAACTGCGCAACCACGTCGCTAAGGAGATCGGACCGATCGCCAAGCCGCGCCAGATCATGATCGTCCCGGAGTTGCCAAAGACCCGCTCGGGCAAGATCATGCGTCGGCTGCTGCGCGATGTTGCCGAAAACCGGGATCTCGGTGATGTGACGACTCTCGCCGACCCGACGGTGATGAACATGATCGGTGACGGCCTGAAATCCGACAAGCCGTCCGCCGAGGAGTAGCCGTGCCACATCCCGCCGTTATCGCGAAAAGGGCGCGAATGCCGGCGTCAAACGCGCAGTTATCGCGATAACCGCGGATATTGGGGTGGTCGGCCGTGATCCGCTCGCCGGGCTATTGGGACTCGACGGGGTGGCCGAGGCGGCCGACGACGCGCGGCATGCGGTCGACCGCCTCCTCGCCCATCGGGTACTGCGTCGGCAGCTCCCCGCGGTGGCAGCGGAGTCCGCGCTTCGGGGGGCCCGAGCCGCGGCGGCAATTTCGGGCGTGGACATCCCGCTAGCCGATCTCCGATCCTCGCGGGCCCACGACCCGGTCGTACGCGGAGCCGTGCGTGCGTACACCGCGCTCGGTCCGATGGTGGCAACCTGGACTCGCGCTCCCGGCCAGGTGCTCGCCCGGCTGCACGCGCTGGCCGCGGCGGATTTGGCCTCTTCCGATGAGCTCGGTCGTCCACAGCCGCGTCTTGACGTCGGACAACGGCTCAGCGGATTGAGCCAGCTCGTGTCCGAGGCGACCGGCACGCCGGGCGTCATACTCGCCGGAGTCGTTCATGGCGAGCTGTCAGGGTTAGCTGCCTTTGGGTCGGCCGACCGGGTGGTGGCCTTGGCTGCGGCCAGGCTGACGATGCGATCCCGGGGGCTGGACACCAACGCTGTGTCCGTACCCGAGGTGGGCGTCCTGGAGAGCGGAGCGGACTACTCGGCACTGCTGGCTGGCTTCGTCGCCGGGACGCATGAGGGGCTGGGCGCCTGGTTGCGCTGGTGGTCTGAGGCAGTGGCCCTGGGGGCAACAGAAGGCCTGGCCATCTGTGAGGCATTGGCCCGCGAAGCCGCACCCGGCTGAACCGCACATTTCGCGAAAAGGGTCCGTCAGCCGCCGCCTGAGGGACCTTTTTCGCGAAAACGTGCCGAACGGGGTGTGGGTGCCCACGAGGTCACGAATCATCTGCACAAAGAACGGCGCCCCGCCGAGGCGGGGCGCCGTCAGGGCACGGTTTGCCGGGCTACCAAGCGTGCACCTCATAGTCGCGGATTGGTCTGCGTGGCAGAGCCGCTCCGGAGTGCCTCTCGTGGCCGGTCGCGCGTGGGTACCTGGTGTGCCGTGCGCGGAGCGGTTCACGTACCCGTGAATCGGTCCGCAATTAGTTTCTACGCCGTGTGGCGATGCAGCACAAGGGCTCCCACAAAGGTTAGAGCGAGTCCAGAAGTCGTACTCAATGTGGAGCCAGGACAAGGCCGGCCAGCGCCACGACGCCCACAGCTGCAAAGGCAATCACTGCCACGGTGAGCCAGGCCCCGGTCATCGCGGCGATGCCAAGAGCGAGCAGTACCACGGTGAACGGTCCGCTGATCGACAGGACCGCCCCGATCCGACGGTTGCGGTCCGCCCGCGCATCGCGGGCCTGCCGTGTCGGCTGCCGAGCCTCCAGTCCGAACAGCACAGCCGACACCGCGATCGCGAGGACGGCCAGCCACGCCGCCGAGGTCAAGAATGTGTCGGACATGGCGACCTAGGCTGGCCGATCCCTGCGTTTGGCGGCATACCAAGCGATTCCGGCCACCGCCGCCCCGATCCCGATGGCCGCGCCAGTCACCGCAGGGGTACGGCTGGAGCCGAAGCGCGAACGTAGTGTCACCGGCTTGGTGAACATGAGCACCGGCCAACCACGGTCGAGAGCGATTTTTCGAAGGGCTCGGTCGGCATTCACAGCGGTCGGATGCCCGACCACCTCGAGCATGGGCAGATCGGTGATCGAGTCGCTGTAGGCGTAACACTCGGCGAGGTCATAGCCGCGCTCCACGGCCAGGTCGGTGATTGCGGCGGCCTTGTTCGGACCGTAGACGTAATAGTCGATCTCGCCGGTGTACTTCCCCTCGTCGACGACCATCCGCGTCGCGATGACGTGGTCGGCCCCGACCATCCCACCGATCGGGCCGACGACCTCCAGCCCGCTGCTGGACACGATGACAACCTCACGGCCTTCGCTGCGATGGGCTTCGATCAGTTCGGCCGCCTCGTCGTACACCAGCGGCTCCATGATCTCGTGCAGCGTCTCACCGACGATGTCGCGGACCTGGGCGACATCCCAGCCCGTGCACATCGCGGTGATGTGTTTGCGCATGCGTTCCATCTGGTCAGCATCTGCACCCGACACCATGAACACGAGCTGGGCGTAGGTCGACTTCATCACCGAGCGACGGTTGAGTAGCCCGTTGTCGAAGAACGGCCGACCGAAGGCCAGCGTGCTCGCCTTGGCGATGATCGTCTTGTCGAGATCGAAGAAAGCGGCAGCCAGGCCCACACCACGAGCTTAGATCTCGCAGATCGTGGATGTGGCTGCCGCGCCGCGGCGCGCGGAGGAACGAGCCAACGAGCCCCGGCGACCTTAGCCGGTGCCCTCCGCAGGGCGCTTTCCACAGAGCCTTTTCGTTATTCCACAATCCGGCTGGCGGTGCCCCTTCGGCGGTTCGGAGTGCTCAGCTTGGGGCGTGCCCGGAAGTCGACGCCGTCTACCACCTGCCTCACCCGATGGCGGCGGGCTGCTGGTCATAGGTTCTGGATCCGATGTCGATGAGGAGGTCCGTCGGCTGGCCGCGAGCACCGGAGTCCCCACCCGGGAAATCGAACCTGCTGAGTTGACCGACGCGATCTGGTCGGGTCCGAGCCTGGTGGTGGTCGCCGCCGAGTCTGTCGATCAGGTTGGCGCAGCCGCGTTGCCCAGGCGGCCGGGTGTGCTGATCGCGACCATGAACCCACCCGGTGCCGACGTCTGGGCCGCGGCTGTGACCATCGGCGTGGAGCAGGTGCTCGAGTTGCCGGCCGGACAGACCTGCCTCGTCGACCGGATCACCGATGCAGCTGGTGGATCGGGGCCGCTCGGGATCCTGATCGCGGTCATCGGGGGCTGCGGCGGCGCGGGGGCGAGCACGCTGGCAGCTGCGCTGGCCGTCAGCGCCGCCCGTACGGGAGCACAGCCCGTGCTACTGGGTGCCGACCCATGGGACGGCGGCATCGACATTGCGCTCGGAGCTGAGGATGTGCCAGGCCCTCGCTGGCCCGATCTCGCCGGGGTCTCCGGCCGACTGTCGTCTGCGGCCATTCTCGACGGGTTGCCGCAGGCACATGGGGTGCGCTTCCTGAGCTCGGCTCGCAGCCAGCCGTCTCGGATCCCGCTTCCGGCGCTGTCGGCCGTCGTCATCGCCGCGCGCCGAACGAGTGGACCGGTCATCGTAGATCTCCCGCGAGGGGCCGGGGAGTCAGCACGATGGCTCGGTGGGCTGGTCGATCTCGGCCTGGTGGTGTGTCCGGCCACAGTTTCCGGTGCACTGGCATCCAGGGCGCTGGTCACCGAAATATGCTGGACCGCAAACACTTCCGGTATTGTCGTTCGATTCGGGCTCGGTCATGATATCGACGAGGATGCGCTCGCGAACGCGGTCGGCCTTCCGATCATCCTTGCGCTCCGTGAGGACGCTCGCCTGCTCAGGCAGCGCCGAGATGGACACCCCCCAGGACCTCGGCGCCGCAGCAACCTGGCCAAGTCGTGCGCCGCGCTGTGGCAGCTCGCTGCCAAGGATCAGGGGCGTGCGGTGTGAAGGTCGAAGTGATCGTCGATCGGGTACGAGCCAGACTCGCGAGTCTGGATGAACCGGCTGGCCGAGCCCGAGTCGCCGAGCTGGTTCGGGTGGAGGCCGGAGCCCTCGTCGACGACGCAGACCTGCTCTGTCTGATCCGCTCGGCGGAGGACGAACTCGTCGGCGCAGGTCCGCTGGAGCCGCTGCTCCGCCGGCCGGGTGTGACCGACGTGCTCGTCAACGGACCCGACGAGGTCTGGGTGGACACGCCGGCAGGTCTGCTGCGTACAGACGTGCGTTTTGCGGATGCAGCAGCGGTACGCCGGCTGGCTCAACGGCTTGCCGCGATGGCCGGTCGGCGACTCGACGACGCCACGCCCTGGGTCGATGCGACGCTGCCCGACGGAAGTCGCCTACACGCCGTGCTCCCACCGATCGCACCTGACTGCCCGTGCATCTGCCTGCGGGTCCTGGGTCGGCGCCGATTCTCGTTTGCCGAACTCGTCGACGGTGGAACCATCCCCAGGCCGGCAGCAGCCATGCTCGAAGGCCTGATCGCGGATCGACGGTCCTTCCTTGTCACCGGCGGAACGGGATCGGGTAAGACCACCTTGCTTGCGGCGTTGCTCTCCCTGGTACCGGATCACGAGCGCCTCGTCCTGGTCGAGGATGCACCGGAACTGTCTCCTTCCCATCCTCATGTGGTCCGCCTTCTGGCGCGATCGGCCAACGTCGAAGGTGCTGGCGCGGTCACCCTTCGGGATCTCGTACGCCAGGCACTCCGGATGCGTCCGGATCGCGTTGTGGTCGGGGAGGTACGCGGTGCAGAGGTCGCAGATCTGCTCTGTGCGCTGAACACCGGACATGATGGGGGATGCGGGACGGTGCACGCCAACTCGCCGGCCGAAGTGCCTGCTCGCCTCGAAGCCCTGGCTGCCATGGGGGGCCTCGACCGAGCCGGCGTACACAGCCAGATGGCGGCCGGACTGGACGCTGTGGTGCACGTGACCAGGACGATTCAGGGCAGAGTGGTCAGTCAGATTGCCCAATTCGAACGCGGCGAACAGGCTTCGCGGGTCCGCCCGACCTGGTCATGGTGAATACGGCCAGCGCGTTGGCGCTCTTGGCTGCAGCACTCCTGTTCTGGCCGCGGTCTCTGGCCGTGCTCCGGTTGGAACGCGCGACTGGCGTCGCCGATTGGAATGAGTCGGCGGCCGGCGGGCCCCGTAGCTGGGGCAGACCCCGCCTGCCCCGGTCGCCATGGCTGCGCGGTCTGGTCGCCGTGGGGGCCGTCGGGGCACTGGCCCAAGTTTGGCCGTGGCCCGTCGCGGCCGTCGTGATCGTCGTGGGCGGCACAGTCGGCGCCGCGATGGTTCGAGGATTCACAGAACGAGCCGTCGTGAGAAAGGAACAGGCCGCGGTCGAGGGACTGGGCGTCCTCGTCGCTGAGCTGCGTGCCGGGCGAGCGCCCGACGCCGCGCTCGCGGCCGCGGGTCGGCATTGCGGTCACCCAGTGGTCGGCGCGCTGCTGAGCCGACTGGGACGGTCGCTGCGTCTGGGCGGTCGCCTCGAGGGATGGATGGATGCCGACGAGCGGGAACCGCTTTCGACCGACGAGCGGGCAGCCACGCTAGCCGTTGCCGGAACTGTCGCCGCCGCGCCTTCCGGCCGCTCGAGTGCTTCGGCGTATGACGGCGGCTCCAGATGGCAGACTCGATTGCTCTCCGGCGTGCGCCTGAGTCAACAGACCGGATGTGCTCTTGCCGATGTCGTAGCTGCCGTGGAGTCCGACCTGACCCGACGTGGCCACCAACGAGCCGATGTTCGTGCAACGGCGGCCGGCCATCGGGCGACCGTTGCACTGCTGGCCGGATTGCCAGTCCTCGGACTCGCGATGGGCAGCGGCATAGGCGCGGAGCCGGTACGAATCCTGACCACGACGACGATCGGGCATGTCCTCCTGGCGACCGGGATGGCCTTGGAACTGCTTGGCCTTGCCTGGAGTCGCAGTTTGACGGGCCGAGTGCTGCGCGAGAGGTGAGGCATGTTTTGGCCCACTGACGTCATGGCCGTGGTGATGGTGCTGCTGTCGCTGACCGCGATGATCTGGCCAGCTGCGCGCCAGGTTGCGAGTTCTCGACTGCGACGACACTCGACGGCTATCCGGCCGGCCGAGGGGAGCGATTCGCCCGCGGCTTCGGCCAGCCGCGGCGGTATGGTCGAGGCTGACGTGTCCGTCGGCGGCGTCCGCGTACGACGGCGAGCAATGCTGTTCGCCGGTATTGCCGGTGCGTCCGTCCTCGCCACATTCCCCTCGGTTGTTGGTGGACTGGGCGCCGCGACGGTCTCGGCCGGGTCCTACCTTCTGCTTCGCGGACCTGCTCTGACGGAAGAGGCGAATTCGCGCAGTGTTAGGTGGCGCATTGGCGCTCGTTGGCTCGGTGGACGCGTCGGGCGCACGGCCGGTGCCGACCCTGCCCTGCCGTTCGCGATCGACCTGTTGGCCGTGTGTCTGCGCGGGGGGATGGCGACATCGTCTGCCCTCCGAGCGGTCGCGAACGTCCTGTCCGCCGATGAACGTCTTAGGCGCGGCGACGCGGTGGGGTCCGCGGGCCCCAGAGTTTCTGCCGTGCTTGCTCGGGTGGCGGCGGCCAGTGAGCTGGGCAGCGAGCCGGCCGCAGCATGGGCGGACTGGATCGGTCACCCTGCCTACGGTCGGCTCGCCCGCGCTCTGGTGGTGACGGGCGAATCGGGCAGTGCCGTCGCAGGTCGGCTCGAGGCTGTCTCGCAGCAACTGCGGACCGCCGCGGGCCAGCATGAGCTGGCACGCGCCCAACGCGCCGGCGTCGCGCTGATGGCGCCGCTCGGGCTGTGTTTCCTCCCCGCTTTCGTGTGTCTCGGCGTGGTGCCCGTGGTGGTCGGAATCGCCGGCCGCGTGTTCAGCTGACCAGCCCTAGCCCGGTCCTGCGGGCTGAACCACCCGGCTCTGCGGGCTGAACCAAGGCTGGTTGTCCACAGCGGCGCCAACAGGGACTGGTTGCGATTCAGTCCTATCCACAGATGCGCCAAAGGGCAAGCGGGACAGACGATTCTCCCGCAGGCTCGGCATGCGCCGACAGACGTCCGCGCACCAACCTCGAGGAAAGGAGGGCGGGCGTGACAAAGGGCTTCGCCGTCGCGATCAGGTTCATGGTCATTGTCTGCACCACCACCACAGTTGGCTTCCTGGCCATGAGCGCCGCAGCGGCCAGGACCGTCCGCGGCCGGCTACGCGGAATCGACGGGGACGCCGGGATGAGCACTGCTGAGTACGCAGTCGGCACCATCGCCGCCTGTGCCTTCGCTGCGGTCCTGTACCAGGTGGTGACCGGCGACTCGATCGTCTCGGCGCTGCAGGACCTCATCGACTCGGCTCTGTCCACGCTGTCCTGACTGCCGGTGGCTTGCAAGAGCGGTCATCGATCACGCTTACCCCGGCCAAGGAGCGGGCCCGGCTGGCGCCTGGCCGCCTCACCCCGGGTGGTACGCGTGGCGCCGCACAGGTTGGGTGATGCGGGGATGGTCACCGCCGAGGCTGCTGTCGTGCTCCCGGTACTGGTACTCGTCCTGGCCGCCGCGCTCGCCGCCGTGTCAGTCGTCACCGCGCAGATGCGGTGCACCGACGCGGCGCGGGAAGGTGCGCGGGCCGCTGCTCGGGGAGAGTCGGATGCGGCGGTGCGGCAGATCGCAGCGTCTTCGGCTCCGGATGGCAGCGCAGTGTCGGTCACGAGGGACGGGGCCACCGCAACGGTCCAAGTCAGTGCATCCGTGGCCCTGTTTCCCGGTCTGGGTCCGTCGATGAGGGTGACTGACAGCGCCACCGCTGTCCTGGAGCCAGGGCTGGACGCCGGTGTCTCGGCAGTCGGCGGTGGAGGGAACAATCGGGGCCGCGACTCGCGTGGGCCGCCGTGACGTCTGCCATGCGGCGAACGCGGCCGGCCGATCGGGGGTCGGCAAGTGTCTGGGTTCTGGCACTCTCCGGCGTGGTGCTGCTGTCCGGTGTGGCCTCGGTCCTGGCGGGGCTGGCCATCATCAGCCGTCATGAAGCCGGCACAGCTGCCGACTTGGCGGCACTGGCGGCGGCGAGTCAGGCGTTGTCCGGTTCGGGGGTTGCCTGCGCAAGGGCTGAGGAGATCGCCCGGATCAACGGTGCGGAGTTGCAGTCCTGCGACCTGGAGGCAGACGGTGTGGTGGATGTGGCGGTGACCGTGACGGTGCGGTTCGGCTCGCTCGGGCTGGGCGTTGCCCGGGCCGAGGCGCGAGCGGGTCCGGTGGAGCTCGGAGGTCAGCCGGTGGCGGCGAAGGCGTCCAGGACTGCATCGAGGATCGTGACAGCTGCCAGCTTGTCCAGCGGGGCGTTGCCGGTGCCGCATTTGGGCGACTGCACACACGAGGGGCAGCCGGCCTCGCATACGCAGCTCGCGATCGTCGTTCGTGTCGCGGTCAGCCACTCCCGGACCGCGTCGTAGCCACGCTCAGCGAAGCCGGCTCCGCCCGGATGCCCGTCGTAGACAACGATTGTTGCCGCAGCTGTGTCGGGATGCAGAGCTGTGGACAGCCCGCCGATGTCCCACCGGTCGCAGGTCGCGAACAACGGCAGCAACCCGATCGCAGCGTGTTCGGCGGCATGCAACGCCCCGGACAGGTCGGCCTCGCCGACCTCGCTGCGATTCACGGTTCGGGCATCGAGAGTGATCCAGACCGCTGCGGTCCGCAGCTGCCGGGCGGGCAGGTCCAGCGGGAACTCGGCTAGCACTTGACCGGTCCAC
>JACCUF010000050.1 GCA_013811975.1 Geodermatophilaceae bacterium
CGGCGGGGTCGTGCTGCTGGGCGCATTCCTGTGGCGCCAGGCTCGGGTACCGGAGCCGCTGATGCCGTTGAACCTCTGGCGACGGCCGAACTTGGCCGCCGTGATGGTCATCGGGTTCTGCCTGTTCGCAGCGTGGGTTGGTGCGAACTTTTTCTTGGTTCTCACGCTGCAGCGGGTACTCGGATACAGCGCCGGCGAAGCGGCGATGGCGCTGCTCCCGCTTGCGCTCGGCGGCCTGATCTTCGCGACGCTGGCCGGCCGCCTGTTGCCGCGGACGGGACCCAAGCCTCTCCTGCTCGTCGGCCTCACCGTGTACGTGGCCGGTCTCGGGCTGATGGCCGCCATCGAAACCGGGACCAGCTACTGGCCGCACATCCTGGTTGCCATTCTGTTGGCCGTCGCGGGCAACAGCATCACGTTCGTGGCAGCGAACGTAGTCGCGCTTGCCCACGCTCGTCTGGACGAGCAGAGCCTTGTCGGTGGACTGTTCAATACCGGAATGCAAGTCGGCGGCGGTCTCGGGCTTGCGATCATGAGTGCCGTGGCCGCCGGCCAGATCGCTTCCGGCTCATCCACTGGGGCGGCGTTGCTGTCCGGCTATCAAGCGGCTTTCTGGACTGCTGCCGGCATCGCCGCGCTAGGTCTGCTAGTCACCGCGGCCTTCCTGCGAACCGCTGGCTCGAAACCGGCAAACCGGGACTCGGGCCCGGCGCCAGCCAGACGGTGATCTTGACCTTGTGGTGGCGACACGCGGTCCGCATCGCCGACACCGCAACAAGGTCAAGATCACCAGGATTCTGGGCGGTCGGCTAGCGTCGCGACGATGATGATGATGAAGGCGTGGCGGGTCCACGAACTCGGTGAGCCGGCCGACGTGCTGCGGTTCGAGGACGTCGACATCCCGACACCGGGTGAGGGACAGGTACTCGTCCAGGTCCGGGGTGTGGGTTTGAACTTCCCCGACCTACTGATGATCGCTGGGAAGTACCAGGAGCGGCCCCCGCTACCGTTCATCCCCGGTGTGGAACTGACCGGAGAGGTCGTCGACACCGGACAGCGGGTCATCGGCGTCCCGACAGGCATCTCCGGCGCCTTCGCCGAGTACGCGGTTATGGACCGCGCTGCCGCCTGGCAGGTACCCGACGGGATGCCCGACGACCAAGCCGCCGCGCTCTATGTGACCTATCAGACGGGGCACGTCGGCCTGCATCGTCGGGCTCGGCTGCAGCCCGGCGAGGTCGTGCTGGTGCATGCCGGAGCCGGGGGAGTCGGGTCAGCAGCCATCCAGTTGGCTAAGGTGGCCGGCGCAACCGTGATCGCCACGGCTGGCGGGCCGGAAAAGATCGCAGTCTGTCGGGAACTCGGCGCTGACCACGCCGTCGACTACCTAGCCGAAGACTTCGTGGGACCGGTCAAGGAGATCACCGGCGGCCGGGGTGCGGACGTCATCTACGACCCAGTCGGCGGAGACATCTTCGACTCCTCCCGCAAGTGCATCGCCTTCGAGGGTCGGATCGTCGTCGTCGGCTTCACCAGCGGTCGGATCGCCGAGGCGCCGACCAATCACGCGTTAGTCAAGAACTACAGCGTGGTCGGCCTGCACTGGGGCCTCTACCGCAGTTACCAGCCGTCGTTGATCGCCGCGGTGCACGAGGACCTGAGCCGGCTGTATGCCAAGGGCGCGATCAAGCCTCTTGTCTCCCAGACGCTTCCGCTGGACCAGGCACCGGAAGCCCTGGCTGCACTCAGTCGGCGCGGCACGATCGGCAAGGTTGTGCTCACGCCGTAGCGAACTCAGCCGCCAGGACCGGGTAGGTGCGCGCGAGTTCGGCGACGGCGCACGAGGGTCAGCGTCAGGCCAATAGCCGGGCCTGCACCCGGCAGCGCTCGTAGGTCGCAAGTGCCCGCCGATCCAGGGTCAGGAGTTCGGCGTCGGCGGCGCCCGCGGTGAGAGCGATGAGCGCGTCGTAGACCGATCCCCCGGAGATGCCGAGGCCAGCAAGGCGATCCGGGAGCCCAGCCTGATCGTCGGCGCCCAGAACCAGGCGCACAGAAGCGAAGGTCCGGCTGAGAAACTCAGCTACGGTGCGCGGTTCGGCCCGGAAGGGCTCGGGCAGTCGGGTCAGCACCGCATAAGCCTCGAGTCCGGCGTGCGCGGGCAATCTGGGGCGCGCGGCCAGAACATCGCGAGCCGGCCCATGATGCTCGTGCCACGCGCCGAAGCTCGCGACCACAACCGAGCTGTCGAGTGCGATCAACGGCGAACCCGCTCCAGTGTGTCGCGGACCATCTCGGCGGTGAGTACCGGCATGTCCCGGTCCGCCATGGCGACGACCCCATGGTCGTGCTCCACCAGTCGCATCGGGGTAGCTGGGATCTCGATCTCGATATGCCGATCCACTATCCGAAGGACAAGCTCCGTGCCTGGCCTGAGGCCGAGCTCGTCACGAGCGGCTTTGGGGACTACCACTCGCCCTGCAGAGTCGATGACAGTACGCATACCAGAAAGATACCATCGACATTGGCACGCGATACGCCTCGGATGCGGCTGAGTGACGTTCACGCCGCGGGCTCAGCGAGGATTCGCTCCTAGAGCACCGGCCCGGGAAGGTGAGCGTGGGTCCGCCGCCGGCGCATCGTCACCTGGCGGGTGCCGTCGGCGTGCAGGAGCATCCTGGCCAGCTCCCAGCCGCCGGTGTCGGCCTGAAACGACAAGAGCACCGCCGCGGACGCACGATCGGTGCCGGGTGGGATGCGCACGGGTACGTACTCGTACTCCGTGCGCAAACTCTTCATCCGCGGCATTGTTCGCTCAGGACTGGATGGTCTGCAACTCCCCGGTGGTCCGGCCGACCACGAACACCCGCCCGGAGTCGGGGTCCACCGCCACGGTGTTGGGCTGGCGAACCGTGGGAAAGCGCGCGATCTCCAGGGGCTCATCTCCGGACACATCGAAGCCGACCACCTCGTTCAGCGAGGTGAGGGTCACCCAGAGGATGTCGGCGGTTGCGTCATAGGCGAGCCCGTACGGTCTGCCCGGCAGCGGCATCCTCGACTGCAGTTCCAGAGGTGCGGCGCTGAACGACAACAGCGCGTCACCTCGGCTGTCGGCTACCAACAGGGTTCCCCGGGTGTCGGAGATGATGTGGGTGGGACCGTCCCCAGCGGGTACACGGCCGACGCGTTCGCCGGCAGCGATGTCGTAGACCGACAGGGAGAAGTCGGCTACGTCGATGACCCCGACCAGCTCACCGACGGGTGCCAGCCCGCCTGGCTGGGTGAGGTCATCGAAGGTCTGGATCACCTCCGCGTTCTCCACGACCGACAGGGTGCCGCCCTTCTCGTCGCCGACCACGATCCGACCGGACGCGAGCTGGCTGGCATCGTGGGGATAGTTCCCCACCTCGGTGCTGGTCGTCTCGCCCGATGGGAGCGCAACCTGGATCAGCGTGTTCGAGTCCTCGCCCGGGACCAGAACCGGGCCACCCGGCGCGGCCAACTGCAGGTGCCGGGCATGACCGGGCAGCGGCACCTCGGTCCGTACCTGCCCGGTGGCTCCGTCCACCAGAAGTAGCCGATTCGGCTCCCGTACGGCCACCGCCAACAGTCCCGTGACCGGGTCGAAGACCATGCCCTCGGGGTTGGATGCCAGGGCGATCACCTCACCCGCCGGTTCGACGGTCAGTGGAGGTGAGTCGCCGGGCTCGGCGGCGCCGGGCGGATCGGAGCCCGAATCAGGGGAGCACGCCGCGAGCGAGATCAGACAACTCGAGGCGACGGCGAGTACGCCCAGGCGTCGGGAAAGGGGGGACATGCCGCTCCACTGTGCACCGATATCGGGCAAAGCGCTGATCAGTTGTCCAGATTCTCGGTTTCCGGCAGCCCATCGGGGCCGGAGACGTCGTCGAGGGCGCGGCGGATCTCGACGGGCAGGGTGAGGTCTTCTGCTCCGAGAGCTCCAGCCAGTTGGGCGACTGTACGGGCCCCCACGATCGGTGCGACAACCCCTGGTTGGTCCCGTACCCAGGACAGCGCAACTGCCAAGGGTGACGTGCCGAGGCCATCAGCCGCGGTGATCACGGCCTCGACGATCCGCTGGTCGTGCGGGGTACGCAATGGGTCGATGAACTGACTCCATTCAGGATGTGCGCCACGGGAATCCGACGGGGTGGCATGCCGGTACTTGCCGGTGAGCACCCCTTTCGCGAGCGGGGAGTACGCGAGGACTCCCAGCCCCAGCGCCTCCGCGGCCGGCAGGACCTCCGCCTCGATTCCTCGACGCAGCACGGAGTACTCCACCTGGTGGGACACGATGGGAGCCCTGCCCGGCCAGGCCCGCTGCCAGGTGGCTGCCTGCGCGGACTGCCACCCCGTGAAGTTGCTGACCCCGACATAGCGCACCTTGCCACTGTCCACCGCGTGATCCAGGGCGGCCAGCGTTTCTTCCAACGGAGCGTCGTTGTCGAAGGTGTGCAGCTGCCAGAGGTCGATGTGGTCCACGCCGAGCCGATGCAGCGAATTCTGAAGGGCACTGAGCAGATGGCCACGGGAGTTACCGCGGTCCATCCGCCCCGGACCGGTCGACAGGTTGGCCTTGGTCGCCAACAGAATCTCGCTGCGGGCGATCGATCCGCGCAACAGCCGACCGATGGTGCGTTCGCTGTCGCCGTCGGCGTACACATCTGCGGTGTCGACAAGGGTGCCACCGGCATCGAGAAAGGCCCGGAGTTGCGCGGTTGCCTCGTCCTCATCGGCGTCCAGTCCCCACAGCATCGTGCCCAAGGCCGTCCGGGAGACGACGAGTCCACTGCTGCCGAGACGGCGCTGTTCCATGACCGGCACCATATTCCGCGGGCCCCGTCGGCTCGCCGTAAGGTCTGTCCCCGTGCGTCTCGGACTCAACCTCGGCTACTGGGGTGCCGGCAACGACAAGGACAACCTGTTACTGGCCCGAGAAGCCGACATGATGGGCTACAGCGTGGTCTGGGCGGCTGAGGCGTACGGGTCGGACGTGCCGACGGTGCTCGCCTTCGTCGCCGCGCAGACCCAGCGGATCGATGTCGGGGCGGCCATCATGCAGATCCCAGCGCGTACGCCGGCTATGTCGGCTATGACAGCGGCGACACTGGACACGCTGTCCGACGGCCGGTTCCGGATGGGTCTGGGGGTCAGCGGCCCGCAGGTTTCGGAAGGCTGGCACGGGGTGCGCTTCGACAAGCCGCTGGGCCGTACCCGCGAGTATGTCGAGATCGTCCGGATGGCGCTGGCCCGGCAGCGGGTCCGCTACGACGGCGTCCATTACGTCCTGCCGCTGCCCGATGGGCCCGGTAAGGCGCTGACTCTCACCGTCCACCCGGCCCGCAACGACATCCCCATCTATCTCGCCGCCGTCGGACCCAGGAATCTCGAGCTCACCGGCGAGATTGCCGACGGATGGTTGGCCATCTTCTTCTCACCCGAACACAGCGCCGATCAGCTCGCCGCGATCCAGGATGGCCGGCGGCGGGGTGGACGTACCTCAGATTTCGACGTCGTTCCCACGGTGCCGATCTGCATCGCCGACGACCTGCAGGCAGCGGCCGACGTGATCCGGCCGTACTGCGCGCTCTATGTCGGCGGGATGGGCAGTCGGGAGAAGAACTTCTATAACGCGCAGGCACGCCGGATGGGTTTTGAGGTCGCGGCCAGCGCCATCCAGGACCATTACCTCAACCGGGACTACGCTGCCGCCGCCGCCGCAGTCCCGTTCGAGTTCATCGACGGTACGGCGCTGATCGGTCCGGTCGGCCGGATCGCCGAGCGCATGACCGCCTATGCCGACGCCGGGGTCACGACGATCACGGTGGCAGTGCACCATGGCGGGCTCGAGCAGCGGCTGGCCACCCTGCGCGGGGCGGTCGAAGCCCTCGAGCTGTCGGGCCAGGGCTGAGCATGGGTTGGTTCGAAGCGATCGTCCTCGGCCTGGTGCAGGGCCTCACGGAGTTCCTGCCGATCTCCAGCAGTGCGCACCTGCGCATCGTGGGGGAGCTGGCCGGCTGGGACGATCCGGGCGCCGCATTCACAGCCGTCAGCCAGATCGGCACCGAGACGGCCGTCCTGATCTACTTCCGCCGGGACATCGCTCGCATCATCAGCATCTGGGTGCGGTCGCTGCGCAACCGGGAACTACGGTCGGATCCGGACGCCCGGATCGGCTGGTTGATCATTCTGGGCACGATCCCGATCGGATTGCTCGGCTTCGTCTTCCGAGACACCATCACCGGACCACTGCGCGATCTGCGGATCGTGGCCGCGATGCTCATCGTGCTGGGCGTCGTGCTGGCCATCGCCGACCGGGTCGGGTCTCGGGACCGCGACCTCACGCAACTGCGCGCGCGACACGGGGTGGCGATCGGCTTTGCCCAGGCGCTGGCCCTGATCCCTGGTGTCTCTCGGTCGGGAGCAACCACGAGCGCGGCGTTGTTTCTCGGCTATACCCGGGCCGAGGCAGCCCGGTACGCCTTTCTGCTTGCCGTGCCCGCCGTGCTGATCTCGGGGGTGTTCGAAGCCTTCGACATCGGCGCGGAGGCCGACACGGCCTGGCCGCAGACGATCGTCGGGACCTTGGTGGCCGGCATTGTCGGATACGTGGTGATCGCCGTGTTCATGCGCTACATCAGCACGCACACGTTCACCCCGTTCGTGATCTACCGGATCGCACTCGGGGTCCTGGTCTTCGTCCTGCTGGCCACCGGCGGCTTGACCTCGAGGTGACAGCCCACCGACCCCGGTCCTACCCATAGGCTCCTATCACCGGCCGGAACGTGGAGTACCGGAGCCGGCCGCTCACCTATGCGAGGGTTGGACACATGAATCGACGAAGAGGCGTGTCACTTTTCACTCTCATCTACCTGGCGATCGGAGTGGTGGTGGCGCTGACCAAGGGCTACAACACCTTTACCAACTTCTCCGAGATTCTCTCTTTCGTGATCGCGGTTCTACTGTGGCCGGCTGTCATCTTCGGCGCTGATCTACGGGTCAATGTGGGCGCCCTCGGGTGAAGCCGGCGCGAAGCTGACCAGATGACCACCCTCATCCTGTTCCGGCACGGCCGTACCGCGGCCAATGCCAGCGGTCTCCTGGCGGGCTGGACTCCCGGGGTCGGGCTCGACGAGACCGGCCGAGAACAGGTGGCCGCCGCAGCCGCCCGGCTGAGCGCGGTGCCGTTGGCGGCCGTGGTGTCCAGCCCGCTGCAACGCTGCCAGGAAAGTGCCCATACCGTCGTCGCCGGCCGAGACGGGGTCGAGGTACAGATCGACGACCGCCTCGGCGAGTGCCGGTACGGGGACTGGACCGGCCAGCCACTCAAGACCCTGGCCAAGGACCCGATGTGGAAGGTCGTTCAGCAGCATCCGTCCGCTGCGGTCTTTCCCGGCCCGGAAGGAGAGGGTCTGGCTACGACGTCCGCTCGGGCACTCGCCGCCGTACGGGACTGGAACGCGCGTCTGGGACCGGACGCGACATGGCTGGCATGCAGCCACGGCGATGTGATCAAAGCGGTGCTCGCCGATGCTCTGGGCATGCATCTGGACATGTTCCAGCGCCTCATGGTCGAACCCGCCTCGGTGTCGGTGATCGTTTACACGCTCACCCGTCCCTACGTGCTGCGCAGCAATGACGTCGGCGGCGACCTGTCCGGGCTGATCCCCCCGAAGAGGGGTCGCCGCAGGCGGCGTCGCGCAGTGGCCGACGGCGCTGTCGGCGGCGGCGGCTCTTACCACGCTTCCGCGTAAACTCTGGCTATGAGTCGGCAGCTGTACGTGTTCGATCGTCCCCAACGATTTGTCACAGGCACGGTCGGCCAGCCGGGGGATCGCACGTTCTACCTGCAGGTCAGCGATGGCCCGCGGACCGTCAGTGTGGCCCTGGAGAAGACCCAGGTGATCGTGCTTGCCGACCGGATGAGCGAGCTGCTCGACGAGGTGGCCAACCGCCAGAACACCGTGGTACCCCCTGATGCGGTCGTCAATGATCTGGATCCGCTGCACAGCCCAGTGGACGAGGAGTTCCGGGTGGCCGCAATGGGTCTGGCCTGGGACGCGGACAGCGCGGCCGTGGTCGTCGAGGCGGTCGCCGGTGGGGACGGTGACGACCCGGTCGACGAGGACCAGATCCTGTCCGATGCCGACGAGGGCCCGGACGCCCTGCGGGTGAAGATCACGCCGGTGGCCGCTCGTGCCTTCGTCGAACGGGCGCGCCGGGTGGTCTCGGCGGGGCGCCCACCGTGCCCGCTGTGCTCCCTGCCGTTGGATTCCGAGGGTCATATCTGCCCTCGGCAGAACGGCTACCGACGCTGAGCCTGCACAGCGGTGAGCACAGCGGCGACGGGGCACACATGGACGAGTCGCGAGCCCTGCATCTCCTGACGGCCGGCACGATCGAGGTGACCGGCCGGCTTGTGGATGCGAGCAACGTGACGCTGCTCGCCGAGATCAGTACTGACGAGGAGATCGCCGAATGCGTCTACAAGCCAGTTGCAGGAGAACGGCCGCTCTGGGATTTTCCGGATGGCACCCTGGCCGGGCGAGAGGTCGCGACGTACCTGGTCTCGGCAGCGACCGGGTGGCAGGTAGTGCCGCCCACCATTCTACGGGAGGGACCGTTCGGGCCGGGCATGCTGCAGCTGTGGATGGACGGCGATCCAACCGTCGACCTGCTCGACCTCGCCCGCTCGGACCGCCCCGCCCTGCGTCGGATGGCCGTCCTGGACGTGGTGGTCAACAACGCCGACCGCAAGGGTGGGCACCTCATCCCCATGCCGGACGGTCATGTGTACGGCGTAGATCACGGCGTCTGCTTCTCTGCCGATCCGAAGCTGCGCACGCTGCTGTGGCGCTGGGCCGGTCGGCCGTTGGACGCTGAGGCGGTCGAGATGCTGGAGCGGCTGTCGACCGAGCTGTACGGAGACCTCGGCGACGCATTGGAGGAACACCTCACGGTCACCGAGGTAAAAAGGACTCGCGCCCGAGTGGCGACGCTGCTGCGTACCGGAGTTCACCCCGAACCCTCCGGCGACTGGCCTGCGCTGCCCTGGCCGCCCATCTGAGTGTCGCGCGCTCGCGGACGCCACTGGAGCAGCACGACCGCGGTTACGACGGCCAGCGCTCCCAGGAGCTGAAGGGGTCCGAGCCGGTCGCTGAACAGGGTAACGCCGATGAGCACAGTGGCCACCGGCTCCACGCAGGAGATGATCGATGCCGACGCCGCGCCCACAAGTCTCATCCCGGCGAAGAACGTGGTGAGCGCGAACGCGGTCGAGATGAGTCCGAGGGCACCTGCCCACCACCATCCGGCCGGCCGGAAGTCGAATGTCGGGCCACCGGAGACGACAGAGAGCAGGGTGTAGGTCGCGGCCGCACCCGTGCAGATCAGTGCGCTGAGCAAGATCCGGTCCAGCGATGCATCCACCGCGTCCCCGATCAAGATGTAGGTCGCATAGGCCAGAGCGGTCCCCAGCCCCAGCGCCACACCTACCGGCTGCAACGGCCCTGAGCCGGTGCCCAGAAGCACCACAGCAACACCGGCCAGCGCCAGGACGAGGGCGAACAGCCGTCCACGCGTCGCCCTCTCCTTCCCCCGGGCCAGCAAGACAACGAAGACGATGACCGGAAACGTATAGAGCAAAAGCGTAGTGAGGCTTGGCCCGTTGTAGGGGAGAGCTGCGAAGTACAGAGCGGATTGGGCGGCGTAACCCACTCCGCCGAGTGCCAGACCGACGGCAAGAAGTCGGCGCGGCGGCACCGTTGGTCGACGTAGGGCCACGATCACCCACAGGGTCGCGGCGGCGGCGACGAACCGAATGAGCAGCAACTCGGTCAGGCTCACCCCGGCGCCGTAGGCCGCGTTCGCCAGAAATGGGAGCATCGAGAAAGACAGCGCGGAGGCAAGACACAGTGCAATCCCGCGGGTCTGTCGATTCCCCGCCCAGACCCCGACGTTTCGGGGCGGTGCAGTCACTTCTGACCCAACGAGACTGCGCGGCGCATCAGGGCAGTGAACCATCGGGGCCACGCCGGGCGCGCGACCGGTCCCAACCGCTGCCAACTGTTGCTGGGGCGGGCCAAGGCCTGATCTCGGAGTCGGCACCACCGCGAACTAACCTCGGTGCATGCGTCCTTGGCCTGCCCCACCGATTCCGCGCCTACCGGGCGCCGGGCAGGCACTGAGGTTGTACGACACGGCGACGCGTGAGACACGCCCGACCGCCCCCGGACCTACCGCGACGATGTACGTCTGTGGGATTACGCCCTACGACGCGACCCATCTCGGGCATGCGGCGACCTACCTGGCCTTCGACCTGGTGCACCGGATGTGGCTCGATGCCGGGCACGAGGTGCACTTTGTCGAGAATGTCACCGACATCGACGACCCACTGCTCGAGCGAGCCGAGCGTGACGGCGACGACTGGATCGTGCTGGCAATGCGCGAGACCGCGCTGTTTCGTGAGGACATGCAGGCGCTTCGGGTGCTGCCGCCTCGTGACTACGTGGGAGCAGTCGAGTCGATCTCGTCGATCGGGGAACTGGTGGAAAAGCTGTTGACCGGGGAGCAGGCCTACGTCCTGGACGACGGCAGCGGCGACATCTATCAGGACATCAGCCAGGCACAGCGTTTCGGCTACGAGTCCGGTTACGACGAAGTCACGATGCTGAGGTTGTCGACCGAGCGTGGGGGAGACCCAGACCGGGCCGGTAAGCGCAACCGTTTGGACCCGCTCCTGTGGCGTGGCGCGCGTGACGGCGAACCATCCTGGGAAGGGCCACGTGGCCCTGGCCGACCGGGGTGGCACATCGAGTGCTCGGCGATCATTCTCGACCGGCTCGGTGACGGTATCGACGTACAAGGTGGCGGCAGCGATCTGGCATTTCCGCACCACGAAATGTCAGCCCTGCATGCCGAGACGCTCACCGGGTCCTGGCCACTGGCCCGGCACTATGTGCACGCCGGGATGATCGGGCTGGCCGGGGAGAAGATGAGCAAGAGCCGTGGCAACCTCGTGTTTGTCTCCAGGCTTCGCGGCGAGGGTGTGGATCCGATGGCCGTCCGCCTGGCGTTGCTGTCAGGTCACTACCGAGCCGACCGTCCCTGGGGGCAGGACCTGTTGAGCAACGCACAAGACCGCCTCGCCGCCTGGCGGCATGCCGTGTCTCTGCCGGCCGGCCCGGCTACCGACGAGTTGCTCGCTTCCCTGCGCCGACAGTTGTCCGACGACCTTGACACGACGAACGCGCTTGGCAGTGTGGACCGTTGGGCGGAGTTGGCCAGTCGCCGGAGCGGATCTGACCCCGACGCACCCAGTCAGGTCGCGTCCATCGTGGACGCACTCCTCGGGGTCCGGTTGTAAGGCCGGTGAGCGACAGCTTCTCGCTGCGTACCCGAGAGGTACGTGAGGCCGCCGAGGACCAGCTCGCTGCGGCGGCGACCCGCTCGAACCTCAGCGCTGGACGGGCTAAGGCCGAGGACCCCGACGAGTTCCGTACCGCCTTCGAACGCGACCGCGACCGAATTCTGCACACCAAGGCTTTTCGCCGCCTGAAACACAAGACGCAGGTGTTCCTCAACCCCGAGGGCGACCATTTCGTCACTCGCCTGACGCACACGCTGCAGGTGACCCAGGTCGCCCGGTCGCTGGCCGCTGCACTGGGACTCAACGATGACCTGGCCGAGGCCATCGCGCTCGGCCACGACGTCGGCCATTCACCGTTCGGTCACATCGGGGAGGACGCACTGTCGCCGTACGTCGACGGCGGCTGGCATCATGCGGCGCAGAGCGTACGGATCTTCGAGGTCCTCGAGGACAAGAATCTCAGTATCGAGGTCCTGGACGGAATCCGCGCACATTCCTGGAAGATCTCACCGCCACCGGCCACGCCCGAAGGTGCCTGTGTCCGTTACGCCGACCGGATTGCGTATCTGTCCCACGATGCGCTCGACGCCGTACGCGCGGGTCTGCTGGGCGAGGCCGATTTCCCACGCGACGTGCGAGGCCGATTCGGTCATGCCGGCTCGGAGATGGTGGGTTCGATGATCGAGGCGGTGGTGTCCAACAGCATCCTCGGGGACACCGTGACGATGTCGGCACTCGACCTCGACATCATGTCGGACTTCCGCAACTTCATGTTCGAGCGCGTCTACTTCAGCGACCACCATCTCGAGCGCAAGGCCGAAGCGATCACTATCATTCGCGACCTGGTGGACCTGCACCACGCCCAGCCCGACCTGATGCCGTCGACCTACCGCGATCACGGCACCGACAGCCTCAGTCAAGCGGTCGACTACGTCGCGGGGATGACCGATCGGTTCGCCACCGCGGCGCACGCCCGGCTCTGTCGATAGCGAGTCAGGCTCTTCGCCGACGATCAGACCTCACGGGTGTCCGACGCTATGTGCGCGGTCACATCCTCAGGACCACCCGATACGGCGGGGTACAGGACGCTGATCAACAGGACGCCCAGACCGGCACCGACAATCTGGGCCAGGACGAAGGCTGCCAACGACGACGGCGCGATGCCGGCGAACGTATCGGAAAAGATCCGTCCCACTGTGACAGCTGGGTTGGCAAAGGACGTGGAACTGGCGAACCAGTAGGCCGCACCGATGTAGGCGCCGACCGCGGCGGCGCACAGACTCGCTCGACCACTGCGCACCAAGGCGAAGATGACCGCGACCAGGCCCGCGGTCGCGACCACCTCGGCGAGCAGCACCGGTGCTGAGGCCCGCTCGTTTGCAGAGATCTGGATGGCCGGCAGGTCGTACATCGCGTTGGCCAGCACCGCACCGGCGATGCCGCCCAGAATCTGAACGACCGAGTACGGGGCGACGTCGCGCCCGCGCAGGCCGGTGCCGGTTCGCCGACCGAGCAACCAGTCGCCAGCCGAGACCACAGGGTTGAAATGGGCTCCGGACACCGGCCCGAAGACCAGGATGAGGACTCCGAGGCCGAATGCGGTGGCGATGCTGTTCTCCAGCAACTGGATCCCCACGTCGGTGGGGGACAGCCGTTGGGCGGCGATCCCCGAACCCACCACGACAGTGACCAGTAGCGCGGCGCCGACTCCCTCAGCGACAAGCCGGCGCGCAAGCGGCACGGGTGGGCCCTTGACGTCTGTCATATCTCAACCATACTTGACTCAATGATCGTGGAGGGAATAGTGGCGGAACTGTCAAGTCTGCAACGGCGGGCGCGGACCTTCTCCGCACTGGGTGACCCCATGCGGTTGGCCATCGTGGATCACCTGTCCTTGGCAGATGCCGCTCCTGGTGACCTGGGCAGGGCCTTGGGTATCTCCACCAACCTTCTCGCGCATCATCTTCGGGTCCTGGAAGAGGCAGCCGTGATCCGGCGGGTTCGCTCGGAGGGAGACCAGCGACGCTCCTACGTCCGACTGCGCCTGGACGATCCGATCGTGGAGGCGTTGGGCCGTGGCGAGGGCGAGACGATTGGGATCAAGGCGGAGGCAGGCCTGGGGCCCTGTGATCTGGCCTCGGCATCGCGCGTGGTGTTCGTCTGTACGCACAACTCGGCTCGCTCACAATTGGCCGCTGCGGCGTGGAAAGAGCTCAGCGCCACCCCAACCGCCTCGGCCGGCACCCACCCAGCGAGCCGGGTCCATCCCCGTGCTGTGACGGTTGGACGCCGACACGGACTGCGGCTGTCCGGTGCCAGCCCCGCGCACACCGGAGAGGTGCTGCGAAAGAACGATCTCGTTGTGGCGGTATGCGACAAGGCTCACGAGCAACTGGGCGCCCGCGGAGAGTTGGACGAGGAAGACGCTGACGGCGCCCGTTCCCGCTTGCACTGGTCGGTTCCCGACCCGGTTCGGATCGACACCGACGCGGCCTTCGAGGCGGCCTATCAGGACGTCGCTGTCCGGGTAGACCGGCTGGCCCATGCAATGACCGGTGACGCTGCCCGGCCCCGGCGGGGCACCAGTTCCCGGATACCGCCCAAGGCCACCAACACAAGGAGGACCCCATGACCGAGACCCGCAGTTGGTCCACTCTGAGCCTCGATGAAGGCTTGGCCCTAAAGACCGCCGCCGCCCGACTCAGCACCGACTTTGCCGGCGTGTTCGGGCAGGAAACCATCGAGCGGTTCCTGCATTCCTCCTTCGACCAATTCGCCGGAAAGGCATCGATGACGCGGTTCCTGCCGCTTCTGGCCGAGCGCTTCGCGC
>JACCUF010000052.1 GCA_013811975.1 Geodermatophilaceae bacterium
GGCAGCGCGCACCAGCCGCATTCCGAGCCCTTCGCTGAGCGTGTAGCCGCGGATCCGCGGGATCTCCACCGAGACGGTGCGTCGGGTGAGCAGGCCCCGCTCGCTGACCATCAGCTCGCCGCGCTTGACCAGCAGGAAACGCCAGTTGAGGAAGACCGCGCCGATCACCGCCCCGACGGCGAGTAAGCCGATGAGGGCGACGATGGAGAGGGCGAACTGACCCGCCGAGAAGGTGCTCGGGTTCAGTTTGACCCAGGAGAACCAGGACGCCGGAAGGTCATCCACGAATTGGGACAGGAACCCGGCGCCGGCCAGCGGGATGGCGAGGTAGCTGCCGACCAGTGGGGCGTATAGCAGCCAGGACGGCCGTGACCGGGAGTACTCGAGATCCTCGATCGGCTCGTCGCTGAGAGCGGCGAGCGGTTTGGCCGGATCTGGGCCAGCTGTTGAGTCAGCAGCCGAGTCGGCCGGCGCGGTCCCTGGGCCGCCCGTTGCGGATCGGGAAGGGCGCCGGCGGTCCCGCAGCAGGTCACTGCGTAAGGCGATGGCGGTCTCGGTCGGGAGACCGTCGATGACTGCCTCTTCCTCGCCGGTCCCTGCGGCGGCGGCCTCGATCTTGAGCCGGGCCAGTCCGAGTACCCGGTGCAAGGGGCCGACCTGGCTGTCGATGGCCCGGATCCGGTCCACCGGGATCGTTCGCACGCGGCGGGAGAAGATGCCCTGAGCGATGATGAGCTGTCGGTTGGCGACCTGATAGGTGAAGCGGTACCAAGTCAGCGCGGCAAGGCCCGTGATCGCGGCGGCCGCCACCACGATGACACCGGTGACCCCGAACGAGCCCAGCCCTCCGCTGACACCGAGCCAGGCGAAGGCGGCGGCCAACCCGGGGACGGCCTCCCGTAGGCCGCGGATGGTCAGCGCATGAATCGCGATGACCTTGGCCGACGTACGCGCCGGCGCTTGCCCAGTTGCGACCTCGACCGCGACCCGATCCGACTCAGGGCCACCCTCAGTCGTCAGGTGATCAGGTTGCATCGTCGTCAGAGAGGTTGGCGCGCTTGGACAGGTCGTCGGCGACCTGAGCCGCGGCGTAGGACTCGAGCTGCTCGATCTGGACACTTCCGTGTGCCGAGGCAGTGCGTACCGAGACGGTGGCCAGGCCGAACATCCGTTGCAGCGGCCCGCGGGTCACGTCCACGGTCTGGATCCGGCTGATCGGCACCAGGATCCAGGTCCGCGACAACCAACCGGTGAGGGTGTAGATCCCGTCCGCGGTGACCTCCCACCGGTGTACGGCGTACTTGTATCGCGGAACAACCAAGATCACCACGAGGAAAATGGCGGCCGCCGCCCACGGCAGGATGTCCGTGATGACGACCAGCCAGCGGGGTGCGGTGGCAGGGACGAACAGCGAAGCCGCCACGGCCGGAATCAGGAAGAACAGCGCACCGATGATCTCCTGCAACGTCCACAGCCCGATCGCCGACGAGGCCACCCGCCACTGCGGCTCACGCGGCGCTGACGGGCCAGGCGCTCTGGCATCCGCCGGAATCCGCGTATCGACCGCTGAGGGGTCCTGCATCGACAACGCCGCCGGGGACGGCGGGTCAATCATCGTTGTCTCGCGCCGGTCGAGCGCTCTGCCCGCCGTACCCACCAAAGAACTGGGCCGCGGCGATCCGCACCGACATCGACCAGGTGGGGTAGGCGTGCACGCTCTGCGCGATCCGGCCCACCACCAGACCCGCGCGCATTGCGAGGGTCCCCTGGGTGATCAGCTCCCCCGCGACCGGCCCCACCGCCGTCATGCCGACGACTTTCACCAGCAGCTTGCTGCGCAACACCTTTGGCGTTGCGGCGATGAGCTTGACGAACCCCTCTGTACGGCCGGCGCAGCGGGCCCGATCGGATTCGGCGTCGCTGACGTAGCTGACCTGCGCCATCTCGCCGTACGCGGCGAAGGCCTGGGCCTCGGTCAGCCCGACCTGGGCGACCTCAGGATCGGTGAAGGTGACCCGCGGAATGGCACTCGGGTCCCATTCGCGCCGCCCACCCAGCAGACCCGGCCGATTGGTCGGGGCGAAGGCGTTGTGCGCGGCGAGGCGACCCTGCTCGTACCCGACGTGGGTCAACTGCATCGGCGAGGCGCAGTCCCCGGCCGCAAAGATTCCCTCGGCGGTGGTGGACAGATGTTCGTCGACCTTGACGATGCCCGCCTCGCCGACCTCCACACCGGCTGTGTCCAGGCCGAGCTCGCTGGTCTGCGGAGTGCGGCCGATGACGATGAGCAGGTGCGAGCCGGACAGCTCGCTGCCGTCGCTGAGGTACACGATCGGTCCTGCGCCGATCCGGGAGACCGTACGGCCCAAGACGACTTGGACGCCGCTGGAGCCCAACGCCCGTCCGATCACCGCGCTGGCTTCGGGTTCTTCGTCGGCCAGCACTCGGCTCCTGGATTCGATCAGGGTGACCGCGCTGCCCAGCCGGGCAAAGGCCTGAGCGAGCTCGCAGCCTGTGACACCACCTCCGAGTACCAGCAGTCGCGGCGGTAACTCCGCCAGTTCGAACAGCGACTTGTTGGTCAGGTAGTCGACCCCGTCCAGCCCCGGCAGTCGCGGGATCTTCGGCTGCGCACCGGTGGCCACGATGATCCGCTCGGCTTGGACGGTGCTCTTCCCGACGCGTACCTCGCCACCGCCGAGCAGCCGTGCCCGGCCCGGCCACAAGTCGATGCCCTGACGCCGCAGCCGGTCGGGGGATTCGTCCTGCGCGACGTCGGAGACCACGGTACGGATCCGATCCATCACGGCCGGAAAGTCGACCTCGACCACGGACCGGAAACCGTACGCGGCGCCGTTTCGCGCCTCTCGGATCCGGCGCGCGCTCTCGATCAGCGTCTTGCTGGGTACGCAACCGGTGTACGTGCACTCGCCACCGGGCTTGTCCATCTCGACGAGGGCGACCGACTTGCCGATCGCACGGGCACCGGCGGCTGCTCCCAGGCCCGCGGCGCCGGCGCCGAGCACCACCAGGTCGTAGCTCGTCATGGCGTCCATCCTGACACCATCAGAGAAGTGCCGGCCGCTGGTTGGGCTCGCGCAAGACGTGTGAAGATGCCGGGATGACTTCCCCGGACCTTCCCGAACAGCCTGCGTCCGACCTCCCGGCCGACGCCGTCATCCTCGACGTCCGCGAACCCGACGAATGGGCTGCCGGGCACATCGAGGCTGCGGTGCACATACCGATCGGACAGGTCACCGCTCGGCTCGCAGACATCCCGCAGGCCGATCCGATCTACGTGATTTGTCGAGGCGGTGGGCGATCCTCGCGGGTGAGCGAGTTCCTCAGCGCGCAGGGCATCGAGGCGGTCAACGTGGCCGGAGGCATGCAGGACTGGGCAGCTTCAGGCAGGCCCATGGTCAGCGACACCGGCCGCGCTCCTGAGGTCATCTAGCCACCCCTTAGGCCGTTGTGAAGCGAACCGCCTCTGTCTGGGGCTCAAAGTGGCGGTTTGTGTAGCGAACCGGCATACCGGTTGATCAACCGGGGCCGGCGAACTTGTCGGTGGCCAGGACGAGGGAACGGGTGTTGCCGGGTTCGGTGCCCGCATGCCCGGTCGCTGCAACCATCAGCAACTGGGCGCTCGGCCACCCCTGGTGCAGATCCCAGGCGGTGACCGGAGGCGTGCAGATGTCGTAGCGACCCTGGACGATGATGCCAGGAATGCTCTGCAGGACATGGGCATTGGCGATCAGCTGACCTTCTTCGAGCCAACCTCTGTTGACGAAGTAGTGGTTCTCGATGCGGGCGAAGGCCAGCGAGAAGGCCGGGTTTTTGTATGCCTCGAGCAGGTCAGGATCCTCGATCAGCGTCACGGTCGAGGCCTCCCAGACGCTCCAGGCAACCGCGGCGGGACCGTGCACGGCGGGGTCGGGGTCGTTGAGCAGCCGGTGGTAGGCCCTCATCAGATCACTGCGGTCCTCAGGGGCGACCGGAGCAAGGAAGTCCTGCCAGCGTTCGGGGAAGATCACCCCCGCACCACCTTGGTAGAACCAGTCCAGCTCACGTTGGCGCAAGGTGAACACGCCGCGCAGGATCAGTTCGGTCACGCGGTCCGGATGGGTTTGCGCGTAGGCCAGCGCCAGGGTCGAACCCCATGAGCCGCCGAGCACCAGCCACTTGTTGATGCCCAGGTGTTCCCGGAGAGCCTCGATGTCGGCGACCAGATGCCAGGTCGTATTGGTGCTCAGATCTAGGAGGGCCTCGCTGGCATGCGGCCGGCTGCGCCCGCATCCGCGCTGATCGAACACGACGATCTGGTAGCGGGCCGGATCGAACAGCCGACGGTTGTCCGGCTTCGAGCCACCCCCGGGTCCGCCGTGCAGGAATAACGCCGGCTTGCCATCGGGATTGCCGCTGATCTCCCAGTAGATCTCCTGGCCGTCGCCGACCTCGAGCGACCCGGCCTCGTACGGCTCGATCTCGGGATAGGGCTGGCCGACCATGTGACCCCTAATCGTTTCGAGTGAAGGACGCCTTGTATCGAACCTATGGATACAGGGCGTCCTTCACTCGGCCGGGGTGAGGATGACCGGCAGGTCGACCAGGCCGCGAATGACGAACTCGGGCCGGCGTACCGGTAGATCGGCTAGCTCGATCGTGGCCGTATTCATGAGCAGCGCGGCGAAGGATGCCTGCAGCTCGACCCGTGCCAGCGGTGCGCCGATGCAGAAGTGGATCCCGGCGCCGAAGGAGATGTGCGGATTGTCCGTACGGCCCAGATCGAGACGGTCCGGGTCGGAAAACACAGTGGGGTCGCGGTTGGCCGAGCCGAGCAGCGCAGCCACCTTCGTACCCTCCCTCACGGTCACATCCCCGATCTCGACGTCGCGGACGGCGGTGCGCTCGAACAGTTGTAGCGGTGAGTCGTAGCGCATGAGTTCCTCGACGGCGGACGGGATCAGCCCCGGGTCGGCGCGCAACCGGGTGAGTTCCTCCGGATGCCGGAGCAGGGCGAGCATCCCGTTGCATGTGACGTTGACCGTGGCCTCGTGACCGGCGTTGAGCAGCAGGATGCAGATGGTGACCAATTCATCCTCGGTGAGCCGATCGCCGTCGGCGTCCCGTACTGAGACGAGGTGGCTGACCAGGTCCTCCCCAGGAGCAGTACGGCGTTGGGCGGCAAGCTCGCGGAGGTAGGCCACGAACTCTGCCGCGGCGATCTCGGCCGCCGACTCGACAGCTACCGGACGGTCGTACTCGTACATCTTCACGATCGCGTTCGACCAGGGTCGCAGAAGCGGCCGGTCGGACTCCGGGACACCGAGGAGTTCGGCAATCACGGCGACCGGGAGTTCATCGGCGTAGGAGGGCACCAGATCGACCGGCCGACCTCCGGCTGCCCGTTCCAGCAGATCGGCGACCAGCCGGGCGGCCAGGTCCTCGACCCATGGCCGCAGCCGCTCGATGTGGCCGCGGGCGAAGGCAGCCGCGACCAGCCGCCGCAGTCTGGGGTGCTCAGGCGGCTCCATCTCGAGCAGCGCGTTGCGGTGGATCAGATTGAACGACTCGAAGGCCGGTAGCGGCAGGCGGTCAGCCCAGATCCGGCCGAGGCCGCGATGGCGCAGAACGGCGTTGGCCTGTGCATGACCGAAGGCCAGCCACATACCCAGCCCGTCATCCCAGGCGATCGGGTGCGCGGCTCGCCGGGCTGCGAAGACGGGGTACGGGTCGGCGACCAGCTCCGGATCATCGAGATCCAGCAGCACCGCCACGTCGCCGAGGATAGGTCGCGGAACCTTCCCGGGCATTTGGTGCATAGCCTGCGGAAGGGCTTGCCACGGTGGTCGACCGGCGGCGCGCACAATGGGGGAGTGGCTCGGCCAGGCATCGATCGGCCCTGGGTGGTTGCCCACCGCGGTGCCTCCTCCGAGGTCGCCGAGCACACCGTCCGCGCATACGAGAAGGCCATCGAGCAGGGTGCCGACGCCGTCGAATGCGATGTACGCCTGACCCGAGACGGGCATCTGGTTTGCGTCCACGACTCAACGCTTTCGCGGACCTCCGACGGCCGCGGACGGGTTTCGGAGCGGACCCTCGGGGAGTTGCTTGACCTGGACTTCAGCGGTTGGCGCAACGAACTGCCCGACACCGCCGACGACCTCGTCGCCGACACCCCGACGGAATCGTCACCGGTCCTGGCCTTCGACGACCTGCTCGACCTGGTGGTGAGCGCGCCGCGGCCGCTGAGGCTGTTCGTCGAGACCAAGCACCCCACCCGGTTCGGTGGTCTGGTCGAAGAGCAGGTCGTGGCCAGCCTCGCCCAGCACGGCCTGCACGAGCCGAGCGATCCGCTGCAGTCCTCGATCACCGTGATGAGCTTCGCCACCACCGCCGTACGCCGCGTGCACTCTCTCGCGCCGAACCTGCCGACCGTTCAGCTCTATACGACGGTGCCGCCGCTACGCCGCGACGGGACCTTGCCGCGAGGGATCGAGATCGTCGGGGTGGACATCGAGACGTTGCGACGCCATCCGGCCTATGTCCGACGGGTTCATCGGCAGGGCAACCGGTGTTACGTGTGGACGGTCGACGATCCGGCCGACGTCGAGTTGGCCCTCGTCCTGGGCGTCGAGGGGATCATCAGCAATCGCCCGGCAATGGTGCGGGCTCTGATCGAGGCCGCCTGACTCGTTCTCGCCCGCTTTCCGCCGCTATCGCGAAAACGGCGCGTAGGGGGCCCGTATTCACGCCGTTATCGCGATAACGGCGCGCCAGATCGGCAGGCCGTCCTTCCGGTTAGGGTCAGGGGCATGGCTTCTCGCAGTTCTGGCACGCCTCCCGCACCTCCCCGCGCGAGCAGCAAGCGGCGTCCCAGCGCCGGACGCGGTCCAGAAAGCCCAACGGCCGGTCCGGGGGATGCGCCCAACCCCCGCCAGCCCTGCCCTTGTGGCTCGGGTCGGCGGTACAAGCACTGCCACGGTTCCGGTCGCTCCGTCCGGGTCGCCCGGCCGTTCGAGGGGCTCACCGGCGAGGCGGACCTGATTGCCTTGCGTGAGCTGGTCTCTGCGGCGACCTCGCCGTTGATCTTGTCCGACCCCGCGAACGCCGATCGCAGCGTCACGCTGGCGACCGTTCTCCCTCAGCTGTCGCCGGCCCTGGTTCGCGAGGACGGCGCGATCCTGCTCGGCCTTCAGCTCGCCGCCTCATCCGATGACGTCAGCCGCGACATCGGGACCGCGCTGCAGGTGGCGCTGGAAGCTGACCCCGGTCAGCCGATCCACCCCGGCCCGATCGGCGGCGTCGGCTCGGCTGGACCGCGGCTGCAGGAACTGCTCAGCGACGCGCCGCTGGATATCACCGTTCACGAGGACTATGGCTTCTGGCTGGGCCGGGATCCCGACGATCCCGAGGACGAGCCGATCGGCCCCTCCCTGGCCGCCGGTCTGGCGGAAGCCAACGCCACGGTCATCCCGTCGGTACGAAAGCCCGGGAACGAGGCTGCGTACTGGTGCCGCCCCGACGATGCCAAGGCGCACCTGCGGTGGGTCATGACCCACCCTGAGGAACCGCTGCTCGACGCCCTGGCCGTGCTCGGGGCCGCCGGCGAGCTAGATCTCGGCACGGGCACGAAATACGCCGGCGCCTTCCGCGCGCACGGACTGGTGGCGCCGGTCTGGGACCTGCCCGCCGATGCGCCGGCCGAGCAATGGTGGCAGCCGGCCGAGGACTTCCAGAAGCGGCTGACCGCGATGCTGACGACCGCACCCCGTCTCGACGAAGCGGCCCGGCGATTCCGGTCGGAGATCCTGTCCCGGCAGGTCACCCTGAGATGAGCGAGCAGTCCGAGCAGCCACCCCCCATCCACCGGCTCGGCTACCGGCCCATCGAGGAGGGGGTCACCACCGATCTCACGGATCGGATGACCTACGGCGGGTACCTGCACCTCGACAGACTGCTGAGCGCACAGGTTCCCCTGTCGGATCATCACGACGAGATGCTCTTCATCATCCAGCACCAGGTAACCGAACTCTGGCTGAAGCTGCTGGCCCACGAACTCCGTTCGGCGCGGGAGAAATTGCGGGAAGACGACCTACCGCCGGCGCTGAAGCGGATGGCCCGCATCAAGCACATCCAGCGACAGATGTTCGAGCAGTGGTCGGTCCTCGAGACGCTCACCCCGATCGAGTACGCACAGTTCCGCGGCAAACTCGGTGTCGCGTCAGGCTTTCAGTCCGCGCAGTACCGGACCGTGGAATTCTTGCTGGGCAACAAGAACCCCGGAATGATCAGGGTGTTCCGGCACGATCCGGACATCGCCGCGGCGCTGCAGGCAGATCTCGAGGCGCCCAGCCTGTACGACGAGTTCCTTCGCTTTCTGGCCCGCGCCGGTCACGACGTACCGGCCGAGCGCGCCGAACGGGACTGGTCGCAGCCCTACACGGCGCATCCCGGCGTCGTGGAGGTGTTGCGTCGGATCTATGCCCAACCCGAGCGCTACTGGGCGGAGTACGAGGCCAGCGAAGAACTAGTCGACGTCGAGGAGAGCTTCCAGCTCTGGCGCTTCCGGCACATGAAGACCGTCGAGCGGGTGATCGGTTACAAGCGGGGCACCGGCGGTTCGACCGGCGTCGGATTTCTCCGAAAAGCATTGGAGCTGACGTTTTTCCCGGAACTGCTGTCGGTCCGGACCGAGATCGGCGCGGAGGTCGGTGGTGGCTGACGGCACAGCCCCGTACGCACCGGTCGCCTCCGACCTGAGCGACGCACGTCGCCGCGACGAGGCTGACCCGCTGCGTGATTTCCAGGCGCGATTCTTGATCGGCGATGATCCGATCGCCTACCTGGACGGGAACTCGCTTGGTCGGCCCCCCAAGGCGACCATCACCCGGTTGCACGAGGTGCTGGAGGCCGAATGGGCGGGTCGGCTGATCCTGAGTTGGCCGGAACGTTGGGTGGACCTTCCGGTGAGCGCGGGCGATCAGCTCGCCTGGACCGTCCTGGGCTCCGGTCCCGGACAGACCGTGATCGCGGACTCCACGACGGTGAACCTGTTTAAGGCCCTGCACGCAGCATGCGGCCTGCGACCGGACCGGACCGAGATCGTCGTCGACGACGTTAACTTCCCGACCGACCGATACCTGGTGGAAAGCATCGCGTCCGTCCGTGGGCTCACGGTTCGCTGGCTCTCCCCTGATCCGGAATCCGGCGTCACCGCAGGCGATCTCGCCGAGGTGCTCGGTCCCGCGACTGCTGTTGTCCTGCTCAGCCATGTGGACTACCGATCTGGGTATGTCGCTGACCTGACCGGCGCCACCGCTGCGGTCCACGACGCGGGCGGCGTCGTCGTGTGGGACCTGAGCCACTCGGTCGGGTTGCTCCCGATGTCCCTGGATGCCGCCGAGGTCGACTTCGCGGTCGGGTGCACATACAAGTACCTCAACGCGGGACCGGGGGCTCCGGCGTTCCTCTACGTTGCCGCCCGACATCTCTTGACGGTCGAGCAGCCGATCACCGGATGGTTCGGCGCTGCGGACGTTTTCGCGATGTCGGCGCGGTACGAGCCCGCTCCTGACATCCGACGGATGCTGTCCGGCACACCGTCGGTGCTCGGGATCATCGCGGTCCAGGAGGGTGTCAAACTGATCGCCGAGGCAGGTCTGGACCGGATTCGCGCCAAGGCAGTAGACCTCACCGAGTATGCGATCGAGCTGACTGATGCGCGGCTGGTCCCACTCGGCGCCGGTGTGGCCAGCCCACGCTGCGCTGCCGAACGTGGCGGACACGTGACGATTCGCTGTCCCGACGCCGAGGACGTGACGCGGCGGCTGGTCGCGGCCGGCGTCGTGCCGGACTTCCGCAACCCGGACCTGATCCGGCTGGGGCTGTCACCACTGACCACCACATATGTCGAGGTGTGGACCGCCGTCGACATCTTCGCCGCCGTCCTCGCCAGGGGGCCTAGCTCACGCTGATCGGGTCGCGCAGGATCGGGCAGGACATGCATCGCGGGCCACCACGGCCGCTTCCGAGTTCGCTGCCGGCCAACCGCAGGACCTCGATGCCCTGCGCCTCCAGGGCCGCGTTGGTAACGACGTTGCGCTCGTACGCGACGGCAATCCGCGGGGCCACCGCGAGGGTGTTGTTGCCGTCGTCCCACTGCTCGCGTTCGGCAGTGATCGGGTCGAGACCGGTGTCGATCACCCGGAGCCGATCGATCTCCATCGCCTTGGAAGCCGCGACGAGGAAGGGTTCGGGGCCGGTGATCGTCAGCTCGCCGACCTCATCGGCGGCCTCGGGTGCAAGTCCGTCGGGCTCCGTGAGAGTCCAGGCCACCAGTCCGGCGGCGATGTTGGGGTACATCACCACCGCGTCGATGTCGACCATCGTGCAGATCGTGTCCAGGTGCATGGTCGTGCGCTCCTGCGGGATCGGCACGACGAGCACTGTGTGGGCCAACCCGCGATGAAAGACTCGGCGGGCCAAGCGTTCTGCTCCTGCCGGAGTTGTCCGCTCCCCGACCCCGACGGCTACGACGCCTGGCGCCAGCAGCAGCACGTCGCCGCCCTCCATGTGCTCCAGGCTCGGCCCGTACAGCCGCTGGACGCCTGCGAAGCGGGGATGGTGGGTGTAGATCGCCTGGGTCAAGGTGGTCTCGCGAGTGCGGGCCGGCATCGCCAACGACGTCACCGCCACCTGGTTGCCCACCCACACCGAGGAGTCGCGGGTGAACAGCAGGTTGGGCAGCGGGGGGATCACGAAGTCCACGGTGGGCATGAGTTGGTGAGCCAGCCCGCGCGCACCGGGCAACTCGTCGTGGGCGACCCCGGCGATCAGCGCACCCGAGAGGTCCTCGGCGCTGAGGCCGGCGAGATAGCCGGCCGCGACATCGCGCAGCGTGACGCCGAGCCGAGGATCGTCGACCGCCGAGGCGATGACATCGTCGCGGGCCTGGGGAATGGCCATCACGTCGGTGAGCAATGTATCGACGTAGAGCACCTCGACGTCGTGCCCGCGCAACGCTTCGGCGAAGGCGTCGTGCTCCTCCTGTGCCCGCGTGACCCAGGGGATGTCGTCGAAGAGCAGCGCATCGTTGTTGCGCGGGGTCAGCCGCTTGAGTTCGGGACCGGGACGGTGCAACAGGACCGTGCGCAGCCGCCCCACCTCGCTGTCGGCGTACGCCTGTTCGCTCACCTCAGGCAGGGTAGGCCCTCCGCGCTCCGTGGGCGGATCCGCGCAACCGGCCGAGCAGGACCTTGCCTGTGCCGTTACGCCTGACAGGATCGGGTCGTGCTCTCCGCTGCGGACAACGAACGCGTCACCCGTACCGGTCCCGGTACGCCGGCCGGCGGCTTGCTCCGTGCGTACTGGCAACCGGCTGCGCTGGTCTCCGAGCTGTCCGCTGACCGGCAGGTAACCCCGATCCGGCTGCTCGGGGAGGACCTTGTCCTGTTCGGCACCGACGGCGGCGGCTGGGGCCTGGTCAGCCGGTTCTGCGCCCACCGCGGCGTCGACCTCGCGTTCGGCCGGGTCGAGGACGGCGGCCTGCGCTGCCTCTACCACGGGTGGCTGTACGCCGCGGATGGCCGCTGCATGGAGCAACCAGCCGAGCCCGAGCACAGCCGCTTCCACGAGAAGATCAGGATCGCGAGCTATCCCTGCGTCGAGAAGAACGGGATCGTGTTCGCCTACCTCGGAGCCGGCGATCCGCCACCGTTTCCGGGCTACGACTGCTTCACCGCGCCGGAGGAGTACACCTTCGCGTTCAAGGGCCTCTGGGAGTGCAACTGGCTGCAGGGCGTCGAGGGCGGGATCGACCCGAGCCACGTCTCCTTCTTGCACCGGTTCCTGCAGGAAGACCCGCGGGAGTCCTACGGCCAGCAGTTCCGCGAGGAGGTCGCTGGTACGGGTAAGACGCTGTCGGCCATCGTCGGGGAGAGTTTCCGCCCGGATATCGAGGTCGAAAGCGCTGAGCACGGGCTTCGGGTGTATGCGATCCGGCAGCTCGACGAGCAGACCCGCCATGTTCGGATCACGAACCTGGTGTTTCCCAACGCCTTTGTGGTGCCCTTCGGCAATGACAAGGTGTTCTGCCAGTGGCATGTCCCCATCGATGACGAGAACCACTACTGGTACATGATCCTCTACGACTTCGCGGCCGTGACTGACCGCGAAACCCTTCTCGCCCAACGATTGCAGGGGGTGAGTCTGCCGGATTACCGGCCATTGCGTAACCGGCGGAACAACTGGGGCTTCGACCCCGCCGAGCAGCGCAACCTCACCTACACCGGGATGGGCCTGGACATCAACGTCCACGACCAATGGGCGGTGGAAAGCATGGGCGCGATCCAGGACCGCACGGTGGAACGCCTGGGCGTCTCCGACCGCGCGGTGACCGCCAATCGGCGGCTCCTGCTCAAGGCGATCGACGCCCATGGGGCCGGCGCCGCGCTACCCGCACACCCGGCCGACGGGCCCCAAGCGGCGCGGCTGACCGGGCCAACGGCCATCGACTCGGTGTGCCCGTCAATCGGCTGGGAGGAGCACTGGCGGGAACGTGAAGCCGGCCGCAGGGCCGAATCTCCGTGGGCGGCAAAGCAGGATGTCTGATGGCGCGTAACGCCGATGAGCGACCGATCGCCGAGGGCGGTGACGGGACCAGCGCCCGGCCGTTGCTCGCCGGTGACCGGGACGGTTTCGTGGAGCGTCACGGACTATGGGGGGAGCCGGCTCATGCCGCGGCGGCGCAGGTTCGGCGAGTCATGGACGAGCGGGGCGTCGAGCGGGTACGGATGTCCTTCGGCGATCAGCACGGAATCCTGCGGGGCAAGACGATCACCAGATCCGCGCTGCCAGGCGTATTGCGGAGCGGACTGACGGTGCCATCGTCGCTGTTGTTGAAGGACACCTCCGGCCGTACGGCATTCCCCGTCTTCACCTCGGGCGCCGGCATCGGCATGTCGCAGCTAGCCGGGGTGGGCGACATGGTGCTGGTCGGCGATCCGACCACCTTTCGGGTACTGCCATGGTCTCCCGGCACCGGATGGTTGCTCTGTGATGCCTACTTCCCGGATGGCTCGTCGGTGCCCTTTGACACCCGAAACATCCTGCGCAGATCGTTGGATGGATTGGCGGACAAGGGGTTCGCCATGACAGTAGGCGTTGAGCTGGAGTTCCATGTCTTCCGCTCCGACGAGAATGTGCTCGACGTCGATCGGGTCGGGCAGCCCGGTGCCCCCGGCCGCGCGGCGGCGGTGGGGCCGACGACGCCCGGCGCGCAGCTGCTGCACGAGGAGGGCCTGGACTCTCTCGACGACGTGGTCGCCATATTGCACCGCGGTCTCGAAGCTCTGGATCTGCCACTGAGATCGGTGGAACTCGAGTTCGGAGCAAGCCAACTCGAGATCACACTCGAGCCGGCTGACGCCTTACGCGCCGCCGACGATGTACTGCTGTGTCGTACGGCGATTCGTCAGCTCTGCCGTCGACAGGGGCTGCAGGCGACCTTCATGTCGCGGCCGGTCGGTAGCGAGTCCGCGTCGACCGGATGGCATCTGCACCAGTCGCTTCGTCACTTGGACTCAGGCGCGCCGGCGTTCGTATCAACCGACGCGGGAACCTCGTTGTCCGAGACTGGTCGGCAGTGGCTCGCCGGGCTCCTCTGCCATGCCGCTGCCTCATCGGCGTTCACCACCCCGACGGTCAACGGGTACAAGCGCTATCGCCCGTACTCCCTGGCGCCCGACCGAATCGTCTGGGGGCAGGACAACAAGGGAGCGATGGTCCGCGCCATCGGGGGCCCCGGTGATCCGGACACCCGGCTGGAGAACCGATCCGGGGAGCCGGCGGCCAACCCGTACCTCTACCTTGTCTCGCAGGTGATCAGTGGGCTGGACGGCATCGAGGCCAGGCGCGACCCCGGTCTTGCCACGCACGATCCGTACGCAGCCGAGGCCGAACTCCTACCGCGCACGCTGATGGCGGCCCTCGACGCGCTGCAGGCCGACGAGGTGTTCGCTGGTGCGCTCGGGCGCGAGGTCGTCGACTGGTTCCTGATGATCAAGCGCGCCGAGGTCGACCGTTACCTCGCACATGTGTCGGACTGGGAACAACGGGAGTACTTCGGCCTGTTCTGACCGCGGCACCGGGTCAGGGCTAGCCGAACAGCACTCCAGGGTTGCAGATGCCGGTCGGATCAAGGCGGTCCTTGACCGCATGCAGCACGGCGACGCCCAGGTCACCGATCTCACGGGACAGCCACGGGGCGTGATCGATGCCGACTGCGTGATGGTGGGTGAGTACACCACCTTTCGACAGCAACGCCTCTGTGGCCGCGCGCTTGGCCAGCAACCACTGCTGCATCGGGCGGTCGTCGTCGCGGTCGGCTAGCACGGTGAAGCAGAGGGAGGCGCCGGTCGGATAGACGTGCGACACATGGCACATGACAAGGGGCTGCTTGCCCGGAACGGACAGTGAGTGGATCAGCGCATCGCGAGTGGCCTCGTAGACCTCGGGAAGGTCCGACCAGGATGCCGCTGTCTCCAGCGTCTCGACGAGCAGTCCGACATCGAGCAGTGCGTCGCGGACATAGGGACCTGAGTACCGGTTGGCCAGCCAACTCTGACCGACCGTACGCCCGATGCGTACGGCCTCGTACCGGCGGAGCAACGAACTGGCCGCGCGTCGCCGTACGCTGACGGTGCCGGGGTCGGCTTCCCAACCCACGATGAGCAAGCATCCGGCGCCGTGTCCTCGAGCACGTAAGAGCGCTTGCAGTGAATTGACCTTCGCGCTTCCGGACATGACGATGTTGGCGCGGGTCTCATCAGGGTCGGAGAGTCGCGCGATGTCGGGCAGCAACTCGGCGCGGGCCAGTTGACGCAGTCCCTCGAGACCTCGCGGCAGCGATGGGAACGACCAGCCCTCATAGTGCTTGGCCTCCGGCGCTGGACGCACCCGCAGGGTCAACTCGGTGATCACGCCGAGCACACCCTCGGAGCCGAGCACCATCCCCAGTAGGTCGGGGCCGGCGGCACTGGCCGGTGCTCGCCCCACTTGCCAGCTACCCACCGGGGTGGCCAGCCGGGCCCCGGCAACCAGCTCGGCGAAGCGGCCGTATCCGGTCGAGGCCTGGCCGGCTGACCTGGTTGCCGCGTAGCCGCCGAGCGTGGCGAACTCGTAGCTCTGCGGGAAGTGACCCAGGGTCAGACCGTAGCGAGCCATCCGAGATTCGAACTCCGGGCCCCGAAGTCCCGGGCCGGCGGTCACCAGAAGGGACTTGGCGTCGATCGAGTCGATGGCGTTGAGCCGGGCGACGTCAAGGGAGACGACGGCGCGATGCTCGTCGGCCCCTCCGGTCAAGCCGCCGACCACACCCGTTCCGCCGCCGAAGGGCACCACAGCGATGTCGTCAGCCACGCAACGCCGCAGTACGGATAGAACCTCGTCGTGTGAGCCGGGCAGCACGACTGCGTCCGGCAGCCCCGAGATATCTCCACCGCGGCGCCGGATCAGGTCGAGGTAGCTGCGCCCCGCTCCTCGGCGGAGCCGGCTCGGGCCGTCGGTGCGGACGTGGTCGTCACCGACGATCTCGATCAGCGCCGCACTCGTCGAGTCGGGAAGTCGGGTGGCCGCAGTCGGGACCGAGGCCACCGCCTCGGGCGGAGTGACGCGCGGGTTCCAGCCGATTTCGCGACGGAGCCACTTTCGGACAGAGTTGGACAGTTCGTGAGCGTTGTCGGCGGGGCCCCATCCGGTCAGGCTGAGCTCGGCTCGCTCCATTCCGGTCACGGCTGAGAAGTTTACTCAGTAAGTCCGAACCCGGCCGACCGACTTTGCCGGGTGCCGCTTACTCGGTGGTTGGAGGCGCGGGTGGTTCTTGTGCTGCGGGTGGGTCCTCGCTCTGGGCCGGATGTGCCGGCGTCTCGGGGGGCTTGGGCTGGGCCATGAGACCGTAGAGCTCTTGGCGCGCCTGTTCGAGTATTTCCGCGGCGCGGGTCGCCTGTTGCGGTGTGCCGTGCAGGGCCACCGTGCTGGCGGCCATGCCGACTTGGGCGATCACGCCGGCCAGCGTGCGGTTCTCCGCGCGAACGTCTCCGGCGACGTCGGTCCAGGGTTCGCCTAGCTGAGCCCGGTTCTCCTCGACGTAGGCGAGTCCTTCTTCGGTCAGAGTTGCGGTCTTGCGCCCGTCTAGGCGATCGAGGGTGATCAGGCCCTCGTCCTCGAGTTGGGACAGAGTCGGATAGACCGTCCCCGGACTGGGCCGCCACACTCCTCCGCTGCGTTCGCTGATCTCACTGATCAGCTCGTAGCCGTGGCGTGGCTGCTCGTCGAGCAGGACCAGGATGGCTGCGCGTACGTCGCCACGGCGCCGGGCACCGCGGCCTCGGCCGCGCCCCCTAGCCCGCCATGGGCCGCCTGGATGACCGAAGCCCGGACCGCCATGTCCATGTCCGTGGCCGGGGCCGCCGGGAGGACCGAATAGGCCTCCGGGTCCGAACGGGGAGCCGGGTCCGAACGGGGAGCCGGGGCCGCCGTCGGAGCGGTCGAAGCCACCTGAGTGCCCGTGGCCGCCGCGGCGATGTTCGCGGCGATGTTCGCGGCGATGTTCGCGGCCCTCGTGGCGGTCACCGCGGTCGTGGCGGGGGTGTTCTGAATCCTGCCCGCCATGGTCACCCGGACCGTGTTCGCGGGTGGCGCCACGGGCTGCCTCGGCGGCCGCGGCGATCAAACTATTCCAACCTGTGCTGGCATCCCGCCAGCCGGAAGATGCGTATGTCGACATCTCTGGTTCTCCAATTCGTGTCCATCGACGTGTGTCGTCGATGGATAGACGATATATCGACAGACTATCTAGCGCAAGCCCCGGTGTCGGCAATTCCTGAGGCGACTAGATTTTGCATCATGGGACTCCTCGCAGACCGAGTTGTGATCGTCACTGGAGCCGGCCGCGGTCTGGGCAAAGGTGAGGCACTGGAGTGCGCCCGGCAAGGGGCGGCTGTCGTGGTGAACGAGTTCGACCCGGCGACCGGATCCGCTGTCGTCGCGGAGATCGAGTCGGCCGGAGGACGTGCGGTCCTGGTCGAGGGTGACGTCAGCCAGGTGGAGGTAGCCGACGAACTTGTCGCTGCGGCGCTGGACAGCTTCGGCCAACTCGATGCCCTCGTGAACAACGCCGGCATCCTGCGCGATCGCACCCTGGTGAAGATGACACCGCAGGAGTGGGACGCGGTCATCGCCGTACACCTGCGCGGGCACTACGCCGCGACGCACGCTGCCTGCGCCTACTGGCGCGAGCAGAACCGCCCTGGCCGGATGGTGCACACGGCGTCGACGTCGGGGATTCTTGGCAACTTCGGCCAGGCCAACTACGGAGCTGCCAAGGCCGGAATCGCGGCGTTCTCCACGATCGTGGCCCAGGAGATGGCCAAGTACGGCGTCACGTCGAATGCCATCGCGCCTGCCGCGCGCACGGCGATGACCGAGTCCGCGTATGGCGACATTCCGGCGACCGAGTCCGGGGCCTTCGACTTCTGGGCTCCCGAGAACGTTGCTCCGTTCGTCGCCTGGCTGTGCTCCGATGCCGCCGGGGACATCAGCGGCAAGGTCTTCGGCGTCCAGGGAGACACAGTCGAGCTCTACCAGCCGTTCACGTCGGTGGCGGTCATCGAGAACGACGGCCGGCGGTGGGAGCCCGAGCAGTTCAGCGAGCGGGTCGGCGCACTGTTCCAGGAGAGCGGCATCGTGCCGCAGGCGGAGTTCATGATGTCGAAGCTGCGCTACACGATGTCCCAGCGCTGAGCCGCGCTGCTGATTCCAAGTTGATCATCGGAACTGATCGGGGTTTTCGGTCTCTTAGCACGCAGAAACCCCGCCCAGTTCCGATGATCAACTGCGGGGTCTGCGCGGAGGAGGTGGTCAGGGGATGAGCAGCGACTTGGCGGTGGTCTTGCGGGCCTCCAGGTCGGTGTGCGCCCGAGCCGCCTCGGCCAGCGGGTAGCGGTGGCCGACCTGCACTCGGAGTGATCCGTCGGCGATCCAGCCGAAGACCTCGTCGGTACGGCCGATCAGCTCGTCCCGGTCCCGGGTGTAGTGCACGAGCGAGGGCCGGGTCAGGAATAGTCCGCCGCCGCTGTTGAGCCGCTGCGGGTCGAGCGGAGGGACCGGCCCACTGGCGGCGCCGAACAAGGCCATCGTCCCGCGGATCCGCAGTGCGGCCAGGCTGTCGTCGAAGGTCGATGCACCGACCCCGTCGTACACCGCAGCGACTCCGACCCCGCCGGTGACTTCCATTGCCGCGTCGATCATTTCGTCGTAGGTGACCACCCTGTCCGCACCGGCGGCTGTGGCCAGCGCAGCCTTCTCCGAGGTCGACGTGGTGGCCAGGACGTGCCCGCCGCGCAGTTTCACGATCTGGGTCAGCAGGTGCCCGACACCTCCCGCCGCCGCGTGCACCACGACCCAGTCACCGCCCTGGATCGGATAGGTCGAGGTGGCCAGGTACTGCGCGGTCAGCCCCTGCAGCATCGCGGCCGCGGCCACCTCGTCTTCGACGCCGTCGGGTACAGGAACCGCCTCGGCCGCCGGGATCGCGACGGTCTCGGCGTAGCTACCCAGGCAGTTCTTCCACGCCACCCGGTCACCGACCGAGAAGCCGTCGACCCCGGGCCCGACCGACCGTACCGTCCCAGCACCCTCCTGGCCCAGGATGAACGGCGTCTCGATCGGGTAGCTGCCGGAGCGCTGGTAGGTGTCGATGTAGTTCAACCCGGCCGCAGCGATGTCGACCAGGAGTTGCCCCCCGCCGGCTTCTGGGGTGGCGACGTCGATGAGCGCCAGCACCTCCGGCCGGCCGTGCTCGGTCACCTGAATCGCTCGCACGTGCCGCCGCCTCCTGTTGCTCTAAACAACCGTGGATTACTGAGACAACCTATCGATTTGCCAATGTTCAACTACAGCGTCGACTGCTCATCGTCTTCGGCATCAATGAGATGAGCCCGAAGCGTTTCGGCCTACTCGAGGGTGCGGCCGGCCCAGGTCCAGGCGTAGCCGGTGTCCTCGCAGGCGATCGCCGGCAGGCACAGGTCCAATGGGCGGAATGTGTCGATCATGACTGCCAGTTCGTCGAAGTAGTCCATCCCGATCGCTCCCTCCGGAGCACCCGGCTGCGGCCCATGCGTGAAGCCGCTCGGGTGCAACGAGATAGAACCCTGTCCGACCCCTGAACCCTTGCGCGCCTCGTAGTCACCACCGGCGTAGAACATCACCTCGTCGGAATCGACGTTGGCGTGGTTGTAGGGCACCGGGATCGACTCGGGGTGGTAGTCGACCTTGCGAGGCACGAACGAGCAGATCACGAAGTTCGGACCCTCAAAGGTCTGATGGACCGTCGGGGGCTGGTGCACGCGGCCGGTGATGGGTTCGAAGTCGGCGACGTTGAACGCGTACGGGTAGAGGCTCCCGTCCCAGCCGACGACATCGAATGGGTGGTGGGCGTAGGTGAGCTTCGTCCAGCCCACGCCGCCGTTGTGATCTGACGACCGATGCTGGACAAGCACTTCGACGTCCTCGCCGGTAACAGTGAATGGCTCGGTTGGCGCGCGGAGATCGCGCTCACAATACGGCGCATTCTCGAGGAACTGACCACGCGCGGACAGGTAGCGCTTGGGCGGACCGATGTGCCCGGTCGCCTCGGTGCTCAAGGTTCGTAGCGGGTCTGAGCCGGTCGGGACGATCCGGTATGTCGTGGACGTCGGGATCACGACGTAGTCGCCGGCGCCGATGTCGAAGGCGCCCAGGACGGACTCGAACCGGGCCGTGCCGCTCTCGACGAACACGCACTCGTCTCCGATTGCGTTGCGGTACAGCGGCGAGGGCGTGTCAGCGATGGCATAGGAGATGCGGCAGTCGGCGTTGGCCAAGAGATGCTGGCGGCCGGTGATCGCGTCCGATCCCGGCGCGTCGAGCTTGTGGGTGACAAAGTGCCGGGGCTTGAGCGGGTAGTTGGACTGCCGCGCCCACTGCGGACCGTCGAAGGGCTCGCTCTGCACGATCGCCGTAGGCAGGTGTTCGTGATAGAGCAGCGCGGAGTCTGCCGAAAAGCCCTCGATGCCCATCAACTCTTCGGCGTACAGGGTGCCATCGGGCTTTCGGAACTGGGTGTGCCGCTTGCGGGGGATGGTGCCGACCTGGCGGTAGTGCGGCATGAGCGGTGACCTCTCTGGGCACGCAGGGCATGTACTGCAGTCGTCGCGTCCGATAATAGGACACAAGCGTCCGCTTGACCCTGTTCAGGGTGCGCTAGCGTCACGGGCCGTGTCAACTCCCGACTCCGCGACCGCCCCGGCGACCCCCGACAGGCGGGCCGAAACCGTACCCGTGCTTGGTCTGTTCGACGTGTTGGTCGACGACGCAGCCTTGTTCCCGCCCGGTAACGCGTCGATGCAGGACGCGGTCGCCGCCCACCCGCATCACCTGGCCGGAACGTATGGCTTCATGGTCGGGCGATTCCTGTGTCCCGCTTCGCGGATACCGGAACTGGCCCAGGCTTGGTCGCGCCCGGATCCCCTGACGGTCGGCGTCATCGCCGACACCGGTTTGGACGGCCTGAGTGATGTGATCACCCAGATCGTGACCGACCCCCAACTGGATCTCGGGGCGGTGGAGATCGTGCTTGCGCCCGGGTCGACGCCAGCGACGCTGGAGGACATCCTTGCGGCGTTGCCCGAAGTCACCGGTTACGTCGAATTGGCCCGCGGTCAGGAGTGCTCACCCCAACAGGACTGGTCGGCCGAGCTCGATGCCATCGCCGCGGCCGGACGAGAGGTCAAGTTCCGTACCGGTGGGACCAGCCCGGGCGCCGTACCGGCACCGGAAGAACTCGCCGCCTTCATCACCGGATGTGTCGCCCGACGGGTGGCCTTCAAGTGCACAGCGGGGCTGCACCACGCGATCTGTGGCGTCGAGGACGAGGCGGGCAACACCCAGCACGGCTTCCTCAACGTGTTGCTGGCCACCCAGGCCGCCGTACTGGGTGAGGACGACGAGGAAGTTGTCGGGTGGTTGCGCGAGGGCAGCACCGAGGTGATCGTGCATGCCTTGCAGGCCATGCACGAGCACGATGCGCGTCGAGTACGCACCAGCTTCATCGGGTTCGGGTCCTGTTCGGTCACCGACCCTGTCGCCGAACTGACCGAATTGGGCCTCCTGTGAGCGGTCTGGTTTCGTGGGTCGCGGTGCCCGACGGGAGTGACTTTCCGATCACGAATCTGCCGTACGGCGTGTTCTGCCCAACTGATGGCGGTCGGGCAGATGGCGGTGGCGGCGGACGCCGGATCGGAGTGGCAATCGGGGACCAGGTCCTCGACCTTGGCGCGGTCGCGGCCCGCGGGCTGATCGACGAGCCGTCTCAGATGCTGCGGGCGGCCACCCTCAACGAGTTCCTCGCCAGCGGGAAGGCCGAGTGGGATCGCGTACGCACCAGAGTCACCGAACTGCTGAGCGAGGCGTCGCAGCGTGGCGCCGTCGAGAAACTGCTGACCGCCCAGGCAGACGCCGAGATGTGCCTACCTTTTGACGTCGCTGACTACGTCGATTTCTATGCCTCGATCGACCACGCTTCGAACGTCGGCGCGTTGTTCCGTCCCGACTCTCCGGCGCTGCCGGTCAACTGGCGGCACCTGCCGATCGGCTACCACGGCCGAGCCGGGACGGTGGTGGTGTCCGGCACCGACGTCGTACGCCCGTGTGGGCAGCGCAAGTTGCCGGAGGGGGAGGCGCCGACGTACGGGCCCTCGCAGCGGCTGGACATCGAGGCGGAGGTCGGCTTCGTTGTCGGCACGCCTTCTGAGCGTGGCAGCCGGGTTCCGATCGGAAATCTGGCCGAGCACGTCTTCGGTGTCGTCCTGGTCAACGATTGGTCCGCGCGGGACATCCAGGCGTGGGAATACGTCCCGCTCGGCCCGTTCCTGGGCAAGTCCTTCGCGACGACGATTTCGCCCTGGGTGGTACCACTGCCAGCGCTGGAGTCGGCGCGAATCGCCGGCCCGGTGCAGGATCCTGAGCCGTTGCCGTACCTGCGCCGCGCGCAGGACTGGGGACTGGACCTGACGATCGAAGTGGAGTGCAACGGGACGGTCGTCTCCCGTCCCCCGTTTGCGTCGATGTACTGGACCGCAGACCAGCAATTGGCGCATCTGACCGTGAACGGCGCCAGTCTGCGCACCGGGGATCTTTTCGCCTCAGGAACGGTGTCGGGACCCGAACCTGGTCAGCGCGGATCGTTCCTGGAGTTGTCCTGGTCGGGGCGGGAGCCGGTCACGCTGGACGACGGCAGCACCCGCTCCTTTCTGGAAGATGGGGACACGGTCGTGCTCCGGGCCAGCGGACCCGGACTCAACGGCACCCGGATCGGCTTCGGCCCCTGCACCGGCACGATCCGCCCAGCCATCACCGACTAATTCTGCCGTTATCGCGAAAACGGCGCGTGTCCGGACTCCAGTGGCGCAGTTTTCGCGATAACGGCGGTTAAGGGGCACTACCCGCGGGACGGATCAGGTCAGGGCGGCGCGGACCTCGTCGGCGGCCCGGATGACCCGTTCACCGACTTCATCCACGGCGAGCTCTTCGAGGCTGATCACCCCGATGCTGGCCCGAAGGTCGCTCACGCCCGTGACCGGGGCCGCGATCCCGTGCGCCCCTGGCTGCAACTGGCCGCTGGTGGACACGTATCCCGGTTCAGTGGGTGCGTCGAGGGCCAGGATCGCGAGCCCCGCGGCACCGCGGTCGAGCGGGTGACGCGAGCCGACCCGGTAGGCGACGTGATAGTCGGTCCAGGACGGCTCGATCACGGCCACCGCAAGCGCCTCGCCACCGTCGGTGATCGTAAGGTGCGCCGTAGCCCCGACCTCCTCGGCGAGCCGGCGCAACGGTCCGGCGGCGGCGTCGCGCAGCAGCGGATGGATGCGCTGGGCGAGATGTAGGACACCGAGGCCAAGGCGCCATCGCCCGTCGGCATCGCGGTGCACCATGCCTTGGCGGGCAAGTGCGGTGATCAACCGGTAGACGACCGGGCGATGGGTTTGCAGGGCGTCGGCCAGCGCGGTGATGGTCATCGGGGCCGAGGCATCGGCGAGAAGCCGGAGCAGGCGCAGACCCCGTTCCAGGGACTGCGAGGTCTCGGCCGCCACGCACGCGACCCTAGGCCAGCGCACGGTTTCGCGAGGCCGGCGATGGCTGCGGCCCGCGCTAGGCGGTGAAGGCGGTGACCGCCTCGTAGGCCGCAAGGACGGCGAACGCGACGAACAGAACCGCGGCCGTCCGGCGGACCAGCCCGAACGGCAAGTGCGCGACCAGTCTGCCCCCTACGAAGACGGCTAGCGACGCGATCAGTAACAGTGCGGCAAAGGCGCCGACGAACACCGACAGCGGCGCGTCGTAGCGGGCCGCGAGACCGGCGGTGGCCAGTTGGGACAGATCGCCCCACTCGGCGAGGAAGGTGATTCCAAACGATGCGAGCGCGATCCGCCAGGCCGGCCAATCCTGGTTTGCCGCTGTACCGCCGTCCACATGGTTGTTCGTCGCGGCGGCCGAGCGCCACAACAGCACCGCCCCGGTGGCGAACAACACAGCGACCCCGGCGGCGACCCATTCCCGCGGGAGGAGGGAGATCAGCGAGCCCGCAGCCACGGCGATCGCGGTCTGCAGAGCGAAGGCGGCACTGACCCCGGTCAGCACCGGCAGCGGACGGAACCGGCTGGCCAGGACGAGCGTTGCGAACATGGTCTTGTCGGGCAGCTCGACCGGTGCCACCAGCACGAAGGCGGTGAGCACGACGGAGATGATCATCCGCCAGCAGGGCCCCGCGCGCCGAGGGCAAAGTGCCGGTGCGCTTCCGCGGTCGCGGCTCGGAGCACCTCCTTGACCGGCAGGTCGAGGATGGCTGCGACGCGGGCTACGTCGTCGAACTCGACACTGACGTTGACCACCCGGCCATCGTCGCGGGCGAGCTTCACGCCGATCTGCTCCCCTTGGACGCGGACACTGGCCTGCTCTCGATCAAGGGCGTACTTGCCGACCGGGATCCGGCGCAAGCCGATGGTCGAGGTCCGCGCGAAGATCTGCTTGCGCACCTCGGCCTCCGAAGAGGGGGCGCACAGGGCGTGCAAGGTGTAGGCCGGGCGGCCCTTCTTCATCAGGATCGGTGTCAGCCAGGCATCCGAAGCCCCGGCGGTGAACAGAGCTGCCAACACGTCGGGCCACAGCCGGGCGTCCATGTCGTCCACATTGGACTCCAGGATTATCGCCGTACCGGAATCGGGATGTCCCGCTGGCTCGCCCAGAATGAGACGTACGACGTTGGCCACCTCGTCGATATCACGGCTACCGGCTCCATGGCCCACGGAACGTACCCGCATCTGGGGCATCTCCTGCCACCGGTTCACCACGGTCGCCAACAGCGCGGCGCCAGTCGGGGTGCACATCTCGTATGGCGCCGGTCCGGACCAGACCGGGGCACATGCATCCGAGAGCAGTTGCAGCACAGCGGGTCCCGGGATTGGGATGAAGCCGTGTTCGCCACGACTCATGCCACTTCCGAGCGACACCGGACCGGCGGAGAGTTCGGTCAGGCCGAGCGAGTGCAGCCCCGCACACACTCCGACGACGTCGGCGATGGCATCCAAGCCACCCACCTCGTGAAAATGCACCTGCTCGGGAGTGGTCCGATGCACATCGGCTTCGGCTCGGGCCAGCCGAGCGAAGGCATCCAGGGCGCTCCGACGCACAGCCTCGGCCAGGGGTGCGGTCTCCAACTGGGTGCGGATGTTGGCCCAGGTACGGGTGACAGTGGAGCGCGGGGCCTTGACGTCCACCTTGGTCGCCGCAAGCCCCTGCCGGGTCGTTGAGGCCACGCTCAGGTGCATCGGTTCGACACCGATCGCGTCTACGGCCTCCTGCATGGTGGAGACCGAAGCACCGGCATCGACCAGCGCGCCGAGCAACATGTCGCCACTCGCACCAGCGGTGAGGTCCAACCATCCGATCACGTCAGGGAGTATCTACGAACCGACTCAAGGGCACCCTGGTACGTATCCATCGCCACATTCCCAGCCAGGGCTCCGGGTTCGTTGCGCACGTGGCCGGCGGTCCCGATAGGAATAAGAATCCGAGCCCTCGCACGCTCGCGTTGCAATCTTCCCCTCATAGAGCGTGCTTGCCCCGGCGTTAGGCTCGCGCCATGGTGCGTGCTGACAGCTGGACATGGTGCGTCCTGAAAGCTGGATCAGGCCAGCGGGGTGAGTCCCGCCTAGTTAGGTACCGAAGCGCCCGCTAGCAGGCCCCAGTTCGTCAGTGCGGTATCGAGAACGGCGCCCTGCCCGACCCCGAGGGCTGAGGGATTACGTTGGGTCGGCTCCGCGGCTCACGACCAGGGCCTGCATCAGCTGATGGGCACCATCCGATACCCGAAGGCGGCCTAACCTTGCAAAGAAGACCATCGGTAAGCCCTGTGCGGGAAAACCGCACGCACGGTTTGAAAGGGGGATGGGGAAGCAGGACCGCAACGCGGTTCCTCCCCTGACCCACCAATGCCAGGGGTTCCGCCGACGCGTTTCGCCTTTCTGGGTCCGGAGGGCACCTTCGCCGAAGAGGCACTGCGCACCCTCCCGGCTACCCCCGGC
>JACCUF010000353.1 GCA_013811975.1 Geodermatophilaceae bacterium
TGCACGGCGGATCGGCGCGGTACGGGCCTGCGGACGATGCCGGCTTCGAGGTGTCGGCTCGACTCCCGGCCTCAGCGGCGACGGTCCCGGCATGATCATGAGCGGCCAGGATCCAGCCGCAGTTCAGCGCCAGCGCTCATGATCAGGGTGGCGCTGATCGACGACGACGTGCTGATCCTCGAAGGCCTGCGGATGATTCTCGACCAGGCTGGCGACATCGAGGTCGTTGCAACGGGAAGTGATGGGCTGCAGGCGGTTCGGATTGCTCGCGAGATCTCCCCGGATCTCATGCTGGTCGACATCCGGATGCCGAACCTGGACGGGATCGAAGCGACTCGACAGATCGCCGCCGGACCGAATGCTCCGCGAATCATCATCCTGACTACGTTCGAGTTGGATGAGTACGTTTTCCAGGCCCTGCGCGCGGGAGCCAGTGGCTTCCTGCTCAAGCGGATCGAACCGGAGCGGTTGGTCGAGGCGATTCGGGTGGTGGCCCACGGGGAGGCACTGCTGTCCCCGTCGGTGACCCGCCGACTGATCGATGAGTTCAGCAAGCGGCCGGCCGCTGTCTCACCGGAGCGTCTGTCGGTGCTGACTGAGCGCGAACGCGAGGTGCTGATCTGCATCGCCAAGGGCCTGTCCAATCAGGAACTGGCGCAGCAGCTGGTGATCGCCGACAACACCGTGAAGACGCACGTGAAGCGGATCCTGACCAAGCTCGGCGCCCGAGATCGCGCGCAGGCCATCGTGATCGCCTACGAGTCCGGCCTGATGAACTGAGCAGTGGGTGACCGGGCGGCGCCAGCTAGTTCGGGGGACCGGCCACGGTCAGCCGGGGCAGGAAGATCTGCACCAGCGGTCCGATCAGCAGCGCGTAGGCCGCCGTGGAGAAGCCCAGAGTCCCGCCGAGCAACCAGCCGATCGCAACCACTGCGATCTCGATACCGGTACGGATCACCCGCACCGACCCCCCCGTACGCCGGACGATCCCGGTCATCAGCCCATCCCGTGGTCCGGGCCCGAGCGCGGCCCCTATATAGGCGGCGGTGGCCACGCCATTGAGCACGATGCCCACGGCGGCGTATCCGATCCGCGCCGGCAGCGGGCCCGGGACCGGCAGCACGTTGAGGAACACATCCACCGCGACCGAGATCACGATCACGTTGCTGATGGTGCCGATGCCGGGCCGCTCGCGCAGCGGTATCCAGGCGAGCAGGACCAGCACGCCGACGATCGCGGCTGCCGTCCCGATCGAGACTCCGGTCTGCTTCGCGGCACCCTGGTGCAAGACATCCCAAGGCATGTTCCCCAACGTTGACCCGATGATCAATCCCATGCTCAGGCCGTAGAGGATCAGCCCCAGATACAGCTGCGCCAGCCGTCGCGGTAATCGGTAGCGCACGGGCACAGACCCATCCTCCCCACCAACCGATCCGAGTGAAGGGCGCCTTCTACCAATAGGTTCGATACAGGGCGTCCTTCACTCGGATCGGAGCGGCCAGATCCGACCAATGACCGCGACCTCGGGTCCCTGGCTAATCACCGATGAAAGGGTCACGATGGAGCGGCCATGGACGTCTCTCGCCGTAGTCAGCCGAGCGCAGCGGCATGACCGCTGTGAACCCTTGGCTGGCCTTACCCAACGGGACCCCCAGCCACGCATTGACCCGACAGATCCGGGCCGCACACCAGGCGCTGATCACGACTCCTGTGGACCGACCGGGCCGTCGCGGCGAGGTACGCCCGATCGTCTGGGACTCCTGGCAACGCAGCCTGGGCAGCGGTGTCGATCCCGAGGGTGGCGCTCCGAGCGTGGATCTCGTGGACGACGACCTTCGTGCCTACCGGGACGCCCATCCATTGGCGGCCGTCATGCCGGTGATCCGGAAGCTGCTCGTCGAGGACGCCGAGTCGGACAAGATGATCGTCGCGGTCACCGACGCGGGCGGCTGCCTGCTCTGGGTCGAAGGAGACTCCCGGCTGCGCTCCCAGGCCGAGGGCATCCACTTCGTCGAGGGCGCCAACTGGGGCGAATCACACGCGGGTACGAACGCCCCGGCGATCGCCTTGGCCCTCGACCACTGCGTGCAGGTCTATCGCAGCGAGCACTTCCACCGGCGCGTCCAGCCGTGGAGCTGCAGTGCAGCGCCGGTGCACGATCCGATGACCGGCCAGTTGCTCGGCGCGCTGGACGTCACCGGTGGTGATCATGTCGCTTCACCGCACATGCTCACCCTCGTACGGGCGGCGGCTGCGGCTGCCGAGGCTGAGTTGCGCTGGCAACGACTGTGCGCCCTACCCGAGAAGGTCACCCGGCGAACCCTCCCCGATCCGTCTCCGCCTCCGCGTTGCGCGGCCCTCGAGGTACTCGGCCGCGACCGCGCCTACCTCTCGTTACCAGGGCGCCAGGTCGAGCTGTCGCTGCGACACTCCGAGCTCTTTTTCCTGCTTACCGAGGCCGCGTTGATAGGGCAGGGGCGAACCGCCGAGCAGCTCATGCTGGAACTGCACGGCACCGCGCCGGCAGTCACGATCCGAGCCGAGATGTCCCGGCTGCGCCGAGTAATAGGTCAGGACGTCCTTGCTTCCCGGCCATACCGGCTGATCCGCGCGGTGGACTCCGACCTCGCCCGGGTGGGCCAGCTACTGGAGCGCGGTGCGCATCGACAGGCACTCGACACCTACCGGGGCCCGCTGTTACCCACCTCGACCGCACCGCATGTCGTCGTGCTGCGCGCAAGACTGGTTGCCCGCATCCGCGAGGCGCTCGTGTCCCACGGTCACGTCGACCAGCTACTGCGCTGGGCGCAAACACCTGAGGGTCACGACGACGCTGCGGTCTGGCAGGCCTGCCTTGGCCAGCTTCCGGTTCGATCCGCACGTCGCACATCGGTGCTGCGCCGGCTCGCCGAACTCGACCGCCGCCGATAGTCCTGACCCCCGCACCCCTGTCTCGGACCATCGGTCCATACCTGCGCCGTCCTTGATGCTGCAGGCACGTGCGTTGTGGAGAGCCTCGCCGGTGAGGCGCTTTACGTTGCATGCCGTGCAACGTCGTGCTGAGGTGAGCGTGTCCTAACTTGCCGCCTTCTTGTAACACTCCACTGATGTAGCCCCGGGCGCCCGGGGTCACATCCAACGGCGGAGGAGTGCGAACTCGTGACCCAGATCAGCGTCACCGTGGACGGCATCAAAGAGGTGGGCGAGGTCGAACCTCGGCTGCTGCTCGTGCACTACCTACGGGAGAACCTCGGCAAGGTCGGCACCGTCGTCGGCTGCGACACCAGCAACTGCGGCGCCTGCACGGTGCATCTCAACGGCGAGTCGGTGAAGTCCTGCTCCGTCCTGGCCGTACAGGCCGACGGGTGCGAGGTCACCACGATCGAGGGCCTGTCCCAGAATGGGGAGCTGCACCCGATGCAGCAGGCATTCCACGACAAGCACGGCTTGCAGTGCGGATTCTGTACGCCCGGGATGATCATGGCAGCGGTTGATCTCCTGAAGGAGAACCCGAATCCCAGCGAGCACGAAATCCGGGAAGGCATCGAGGGCAACCTCTGCCGGTGCACCGGCTACCAGAACATCGTCAGCGCGATCCAGCAGGCTGCCGGTCAAGGAGCCGGCGACGCAGTCCAGACCACTGTCAGCGCCATCGATCAGGGCGCCAACGCAACCGCCGGCGCTTCCGCCGGTCAGAGCACGGGAGATGCCGCATGACCGTCACCGAAGACCGCGTCCAAGCCTCCGGTCACTCAGCCACCGACCGCGAGGTCGGCAAGTCCCGCAAACGCAAGGAGGACCTTCGCCTGCTCACCGGCAGGACCACATGGACCGACAACCACAGCCTGCCCGGCATGCTGCACATGGCCATCCTGCGCAGCCCGGTCGCGCACGCAAAGATCACGAACGTCGACGTGTCCGGTGCGCTCGATCGTCCCGGCGTTATTGCAGCCTTTTCCGGCCAGGACTTCGCCGAAGAGCAGGGTGTCATCCCCTGCGCGTGGCCGGTCACCCCGGACATGGTCAACCCGGGCCATCCCTCGATCGCGGTGGGTCAGGTCAATCACGTCGGCGAGGCGGTTGCCATCGTGCTCGCCCGTACGAAGGCCGCCGCCCAAGACGCGTTAGAGGCGATCGACGTCGACTACGAGGCCCTGCCGGTGGTTCTCGACATGGAGGAGACCGTCAAGGACGGGGCGGACCTGGTGCACTCCCACACCGAGTCCAACACCAGCTTCCGCTGGGTCTTCGACGCCGGCGAGGCCGGAACGGGTACGTCCACCGACGAGGCATTCTCCGGTGCCGAGGTCACCGTCAGTCGTCGCTTCATCCAGCAGCGACTGATCCCGGCGTTCATGGAGCCACGCTCGTCCCTAGCCGACTTCCAGGGCGAGGGCGTGACCCTGTGGTCGGCTACCCAGGTCCCGCACATCCTTCGCCTGATGATCGCGCTGAGCCTGGGAATCCCCGAACACAAGGTGCGGGTCATCGCCCCCGACGTGGGCGGGGGCTTCGGCGGGAAGCTCCAGGTCACCCCGGAGGAGTTCTTGGTCATCCTGGCTTCTCGGCGGGTGGGCAAGCCGGTGAAGTACACCGAGTCCCGCAGTGAGTCGCTGCTCTCGGCACATCACGGGCGGGACCAGATCCAGTACATCGACATCGCCGCCAAGCGGGACGGCACGGTGACCGGGCTTCGGGTCCGGCTGCTCGCGGACATGGGCGCCTACTTGCGGCTGGTCAGCCCCGGCGTACCGATCCTCGGGGCTTTCATGTACCCGGCCATCTACAAATTCCCGGCCTACAACTTCACCTGCGACGGGGTCTTCACGAACAAGACACCGACCGATGCCTACCGCGGTGCCGGCCGGCCCGAGGCGACCTTCGCGATCGAGCGGATCATGGATGAGCTCGCGGCCGAGCTCGACATGGACCCGATGGAGTTGCGCCGCAAGAACTGGATAACCCACGAGGAGTTCCCGTTCACCACTGTCGCGGGCCTGACCTACGACAGCGGCAACTACGAGGCGGCCACCGACAAGGCGCTGGAGATGTTCGGCTGGGACGACTTGCGCGCCGAGCAGCAGCAGCGTCGCGATGCCGGCGATCCGATCCAGCTGGGCCTGGGGATCTCGACCTTCACCGAGATGTGCGGACTGGCACCGTCGCGGGTGCTCGGTTCGCTGTCGTACGGCGCTGGCGGATGGGAGACGGCCTCGATCCGGATGCTACCCAGCGGCAAGGTCGAGGTGGTCACCGGCTCGAGTCCCCACGGGCAGGGGCATGACACGGCATGGAGCCAGATCGTCGCCGATCAACTCGGGGTCGGCTTCGATGACGTTGAAGTCCTGCACGGTGACACCGCGTCCTCCCCGCGGGGGCTGGACAGTTATGGGTCGCGCTCGCTGGTGGTCGGCGGCATCGCCGTGGTCAAGGCCGCAGAAAAGGTGGTAGCCAAGGCGCGCAAGATTGCCGCGCACCTGCTCGAGGCCAACGAGGACGACTTGGACTTCAAGGACGGCTCGTTCAGCGTCCGGGGTACGCCGGACACCAAGATCGGCATCCAGGAGACCGCGCTCGCGGTCTTCGCCGCGCACAACTATCCCGAGGGCATCGAGCCGAGCTTGGACTCCGAGGCCACCTTTGACCCGGTGAACTTCTCCTTCCCGCACGGGACCCACCTGTGTGCGACCGAGGTGGACACCGAGACCGGACGGGTCACGATCCGCAAGTACGTGTGCGTCGACGACGTTGGTGAGCTGGTCAACCCGCTGATCGTCGAGGGCCAGGTGCACGGCGGGCTGGCCCAGGGCATCGCCCAGGCGATGTTCGAAGAGGCGGTGTACGACGCGGAAGGCAACCTGACCACTGGGACGTTCGTGGACTACACGATTCCCAGCGCAACCGACCTGCCGCACTTCGACACCGCCAACACCGTGACCGCATCAACCACGAACCCCTTGGGGGTCAAGGGAGTTGGTGAAGCGGGCTGCATCGCCTCCACGCCCGCTGTTGTGAACGCTGTTGTGGATGCTGTCCGGCACCGTGGGGTCAACGACGTACAGATGCCGATGACTCCCGAGCGGGTTTGGCGTGCTCTGCAAGGTGATCAAGACAGCGAACGGGCCGCCGAGGGCACGAATGCCTACGGCGGCGCGACCACCGAGGACGAGAAGCTGCTCGACACCGGAGGCCCATCATGATCCCGTCCGCGTTCGACTACGTACGGCCGTCCTCGGTCGAGGACGCAGTCTCGGCGCTGGCCGCGGCCGGTGAAGACGCGAAGATCATGGCCGGGGGCCAGTCGCTTCTGCCGATCATGCGGCTGCGGCTGGGCAACCCGTCGACGGTGATCGATCTCGGCGGCATCGCGGAACTGCGTGGCGTACGCGAGGACGGCGACGCGATCGTGATCGGCGCGATGACCACGCACGCCGACATCCTCAAGGACCCGCTGATCGCCGAGCACGCCAAGTTGATCGCGCAGGCCACTCATACCGTGGCGGACCCTGCCGTACGGCACCGAGGCACGTTCGGCGGGGCCTTGGCGCACGCCGACCCGGCGGGTGACCTGCCGGCAGTCGCGGTCGCTCTCGAAGCGCAGTTTGTGATCGTCGGTCCCAGCGGATCTCGTACGGTGCCGGCGAGTGAGTTCTTCGTCGACTACCTCGAGACGGCACTGGCCGACGACGAGGTGCTCACCGAGATCCGAGTGCCCAAGCACACCGGCTGGGGCAGTTCGTACGAGAAGTTCAACCGCGTCGCGCAGGCCTGGGCCATGGTCGGCGTCGCGGCACTGGTTCGCAGCGACGGCGGGTCCATCAGCGAGGCCCGGATCGGTCTGACCAACATGGGTCCGACCCCGATTCGCGCGACGGCGGTGGAGCAGGCCCTTACCGGCTCGTCCGGCGATGAAGCGGTGGGTCACGCCGCTGCTCATGCCGGTGAGGGTGCCTC
>JACCUF010000359.1 GCA_013811975.1 Geodermatophilaceae bacterium
GTGGTGTCCCGATCGGACCACTCCAGCAGCGCCTCGAGCGAGCCCGCCGGACCGTCGTTGAGCGCCGCGTGCGGGTCGGGAACCGTGTTGTACAGGGCGGGCATCGAGCGCAGGTCGAAGTCCTCGGGGGCGACCAGGGCGACTTCTTCCCACAGCAGGGGTGCCGAGACCAGGGCCCTGGCCGAGGGTCGTACCGAGTACGCGGAGGCGATGGTGCGGTCGCGGGCCATCTGGTTGTAGTCGACGAAGATCCTGGCCCCGCGTTCCTCCTTCCACCACGACATCGTCACCTGCTGCGGGAGCCGGCGTTCCAGCTCCCGGCCGAAGGAGATCACCGCGCGCCTCACGTCGGGGAACTCCCAGCGCGGCTGGATCGGAACGTAGACGTGCAGGCCGCGTCCACCCGAGGTCTTCGGGAAGCCGGTCAGGCCGGCCTCGGCCAGCAGTTCCCGTACGTCAGGGGCGACCTGGGCTGCTTCCCGGAAGGAGGTTCCGGGTTGAGGGTCCAGGTCGATCCGCAGCTGGTCGGGCCGGTCCACATCGGTCCGGCGCACCGGCCACGGGTGGAAAGTCAGCGTCCCGAGGTTCGCCGCCCAGGCGATGACGGCAAGTTCGGTCGGGCAGACTTCGTCCGCTGTGCGTCCCGAGGGAAAGGCGATCCTGGCGGTCTCGACCCAGTCGGGTGCGTTCTTGGGGACTCGCTTCTGGAAGAACGCATCACCTCGGTTGTCCACCCGGGTGGACAGCTTCGCGCCCTCGAAGACCCCGCCCGGCCAGCGCTCGAGGGTGGTCGGGCGATCGCGGAGCGCGGCCAGGATGCCCGGGCCGACGGCCAGGAAGTACGTGACGACATCGAGCTTGCTGATGCCTAGTTCGGCGAAGTACGGCTTGTCCGGGTTGGACACCCGCACCGTGCGCTTCCCGACCGGCAGCTCGACTGCGGGGCTCGCCATCAGGTCACGCCGGGCAGGTCGTGCCGTCGGCGGGCGCGACCAGATCGATCAGGTAGCTGACCACCGCATCGGTGATGCAGTCGGTCTTCGGGAAGGCGGTGTGGCCCTCGCCCTCCCAGGTGAGCAGCACCCCGGCCTCCAGTTGCTCGGCCATCGTCACGGCTCCCTCGTATGGGGTTGCCGGGTCGCCTTCGGTGCCGATGACCAGGATCGGCGCCGAACCGGCTGCATCGCGCTCGGGAAGCGGATGACGGGTTGCCTCCCAGAGTGTGCAGGTCATCAGGCCACTGGCCAGCGCCGCCCCGTAGAGCGGGTAGCTGACATCCCACTCGGCGATGTACTCGCGGACGTCGCTCGGCGTGAAGGTCTGGTCGCTGTCGGCACAATTGATCGCGATGTTGGCATCGGTCAGGTTCGGGTAGGTCCCGTCGGACTGCCGGCGGGTGTAGCCGTCGGCCAGGGCCAGGATCCCGGCCGAATCACCGGCCTGGGCATCAGCCAGCGCGCGGGCGAGGTCTGGCCAAGCGTCCTGGCTGTAGAGCGCACTGAGCACCCCGGTGAACACCAATCCGTCACTCGCGCTTCGACCATCCGGGCCGCTGGACGGAATGGGCGAGGCCTCGGCCTGGTCGAGCAACTGGTAGACGAGGGCTCGTGGATCGGCCCCGGCCGGACAAGCCGAGCCCTGTGCCGCGCAGTCGGCGGCGAAGGCATCGAAGGCCTGTTCGAATCCAGCGGCCTGTCCTTCGGAGCTCTCCAGGTCGTCCTTGCTGGGATCAACCGCACCGTCGAGAACGAGGGCACGTACGCGATCGGGGAACAGTTCGGCATAGGTCGATCCCAGGGTGGTCCCGTAGGAGTAGCCGAGGTAGGTCAGCTGCTCATCACCCAATGCTTCGCGCAGCCGATCCATGTCCCGGGCGGTATAGGTCGTGTTGAAGTTGCCGAGTTCGTCGCCGTACTTGGCCTCGCACCCGTCGCCGACCTCCTCGGAGAGATCGAGGGCCTCATCGATCTCCTCCGGGGTACGCGGCGTCGGCTCGGAGGCGTAGATCTCGTCCTTGAAGGAATCGGAGAGGCATTCCACCGGGTCGCTGATGCCTACGCCACGGGGATCGAAACCCACGATGTCGAAGCGGGCCAGGATCTCCAACGGGAGGCTCAGGGCCAGACCGACGGCGGTATCCACCCCGGAGGCACCAGGGCCGCCCGGATTGACCAGCAGTGAGCCGATCCGGGCGGTCTGTTCGGTGGAGACCCCCCGGATGAGGAACAGTTCGTACTCGCCGTCGGTCGGGTTGTCGTAGTCCTTGGGAACTCTGGTCGTGCCGCACTCGAAGGTCAGCGGACGGTCCAGCTCCCCACCGACAGCTCGTTCGACGGCGTCGGTGCAGTCCTCCCAGGAGATGTCGTCCACCGGCGGTGCCTGTGGCGGTGCGGACGTTGCGGCCGGCTCGGCTGCGGGATCGGCGGGAGCCGCCGGCGACGCCGAGCCTGCGACCACCGTCGTGCATCCGCTGGCCAGCAAGGCGATGCAGGCGAGGACCGCTCCGAGAACGGACCTTCGGCGTAGTCGGCGCATGGACGCGAGCCTACGGGCCAAACTTGACGGCCGCGTCAGGCGCCCGAGGAGGGGATCCGAACCTGCGGCGCGCCACGCAGGCCTGCGCGCCGCCCGGATTGATGAGCATGGACCCGATGCGCTCCCGGTTCGGGTGGGTGGACACGGCGCAGCACGGCCAGTTCCAGCATGTCGGTGTCCGGGTGTCGTAGTCGGCTGGGACCTCGGTGGTTGCGTAGGCGAAGCGCAGCGGCCGCAGCGGCTCGCCAATGGGCCGCCGCGACCCAGTCATTTCTGCCGTGATTGGCCCAACTCTTGATGTTGGCGGCATGAGCGCAGCCGTCCAGGAGTTTTCCTCGCCCTCGGCCGGAGTAAGAATGACGGGCATGAAGTTGCCCGTCATGCCCCCGGTAGCACCGATGCTCGCCAGATCGGTAGCGTCCATTCCGGCCGGTAACTCCTACGAGCCGAAATGGGACGGCTTCCGGTCGCTCATATTCCGGGACGGCGACGATGTCGAGATCGGCAGTCGCAACGAGAAGCCGATGACCCGCTACTTCCCCGAATTGGTCGAGGCATTCAAGAACGAACTGCCCGCGCGATGCGTCGTCGACGGCGAGATCGTGATAGCGACAGGAAACGGACTGGACTTCGAGGCGCTGCAGCAACGCATCCACCCCGCGGCGTCGCGGGTCACGCTGCTGGCCGGGCAGACTCCGGCGTCATTCGTCGCCTTCGACCTGTTGGCACTCGGCGACACGGACCTGACCGGGCAACCCTTCGCGCAACGCCGGGCCACGATGGAACAGGCCCTGGCCACCGCACGTCCGCCCGTCCACATCACGCCGGCCACCACCGATCTGGACCTGGCTCTGCGGTGGTTCGCCGAGTTCGAGGGCGCCGGACTCGACGGTGTAGTCGCGAAACCCCTCGACGGCAGATACCAGCCGGACAAACGGGTCATGTTCAAGATCAAGCACGAGCGCACAGCCGATTGCGTCGTCGCCGGATACCGGGTGCACAAGTCCGGGCCTGACGCGATCGGCTCGCTGCTGCTCGGCCTGTACGACGACGACGCCTCGCTGGCCTCGGTCGGTGTCATAGGTGCGTTCCCGATGGCGCGGCGGCGGGAGCTGTTCACCGAACTACAGCCACTGGTCACCACTTTCGACGGCCACCCCTGGAACTGGGCGCGGCCTGCAAAGGGCAGCCGCAATCCGCGATCCTCGGAGACGTCGCGGTGGAACTCAGGAAAGGACCTGTCCTTCGTCCCGTTGCAGCCAGAATTGGTCGTCGAGGTGCGCTACGACCACATGGAAGGCACCCGGTTCCGCCACACCACCCAGTTCTCCCGCTGGCGACCCGACCGCATCCCGGAGTCATGCACCTACGATCAACTCGAACGCCCGGTCACCTTCGATCTCGACGACATCGTCCCTGGCCTGCGCCAGCCCGAGGGCGACCGAAAGTAGCGACGCCGGACCGGCACCTCGTGTACACCTCGTTGTCGTGGGCGCGGACGATGGCCGCAGCCGATGGGTCGACCGAGTAGACATGGCCGAACGGCACGGCGGAGGCAGGAGGACCGGTGGCAGGACGCGGGTTGCGAATTGGCGTCCAACTGGCCGATCCGGAACCGGGACCCGACCCACTGGGTGATCTCGAGGACCAGATCCGGCGCGCTGCAGGGCATGGTTTCGCGTCGGCGTGGCTGGCCAACATCTTCTCCCTGGACGCGCTCACCGCGCTGGCGGTCGCCGGACGCCGTGTCCCCGGGATCGAGCTAGGTACCGCCGTCGTACCCAGCTATCCTCGACACCCGGCGGCCCTTGCCCAACAAGCGATCACGGCCCATCTCGCCTTGGACGAACGATTGGTCCTCGGTATCGGTACGTCGCACAAGGTGGTCGTCGAAGGTGCGTTCGGCTACTCCTTCGACCGCCCGGCCCGGCACATGCGCGAGTACCTGTCGGCGCTGATCCCGCTGTTGCAGGACGGTCGCGTCGATGTCGTGGGCGAGACGATCACGGCTCGCTACCAGGTGACCGGGCCGCGGCCGAGACGAGCGCCTTCGGTTCTGCTGGCCGCGCTCGGGCCACGGATGCTCGAACTCGCCGGCACATATGCCGATGGCACGATCCTGTGGATGACGGGCCCGGTCACGATCCGTGACCACATCGTCCCGACCATTGGTCCGGCCGCCGAAGCGGCGGGTCGAGGAGTGCCGCGGATCATCTGCACGCTGCCGGTCTGTGTCACCTCCGACGAGGGAGCCGCTCGACAGCGCGCCGACAGGGTCTTCGCGATGTACGGACGGTTGCCGTCCTACCGCGCGATGCTCGACCGCGAAGGTGCGGCCGGTCCCGGTGCCGTGGCCGTCGTCGGTGACGAAGGCGCAGTCGCCCAACAGATCGCAGCGTTGGCCGACGTCGGGGTCACGGACTTCGTTGCAGCTGAGTTCGCCTCAGGCGAGGAGGCCGTACACACCCGCGAGGTCCTCGGTCGCCTCTCCACAGAGTCGCCTGCATCGTGATCTTGACCTTATTGTCGGTTTGACTCCCTCTTCTACGGCGTGTCGCCGCAACAAGGTCAAGATCACGCAATAGGCAGCAGGGACGGCTAATCAAGGGCGGCCCTCGTCGACGGCGTAGCGCAGGAACAGATAACCGTCGTCCTCGAGCAGATGGCGCAGCGCAAGCCGTACCGGATCGATCTGCAGATGCCCGTCCACGATCCGAGCGGCGCCGGGCCCGGTCAGCATCGGCGAGACGGTCAGGCACAGCTCGTCCACGATGCCGGCCGCCAACGCCGTACTGAACAGCGTGGGCCCGCCCTCGCAGACCAGCCGGCGCAGACCGCGCTCAGCCAGCGCCGAGCGTGCTGCCGCCAGATCGACGATGTCCTCGCCTGCCACGATCACCGGCGTGACCGCGGCCAGCGCTTCGCGGCGTCCGCGATCCGAGCCCGCGCAGGTCACGATGACCGTACGAGCCACGGCGTTGGCGATGATCGGTTCACCCGGGTCGATGGCCAGTCGCCGGGAAACCAGGATCAGCGGCGGGACCCGGGCCAGACCGCGCCCCGTACGCGCCCGCGACCGGGCCGGATCGTCGCGCAACGGTCGGTAGGACTCCGCGCGGGCCGTGCCCGCACCGACCAGGATCCCGTCGGATCGGTCACGCAGCAGCCGCAATACCTGCTGATCGGTCGGCGACCCCAGCCCGCCGGCGTGACCGTCCAGGGTCGAGGCCCCGTCCGCCGAGGCCACGAAGTTGATCCGCAGGAAATCCGCCGGCTCATCGCCATAAGCCCGATCCAGCCCGTCGTCATCGAGAAGTCCAGTTGGGGGCGGAAACAACTGACGCATCGGACCACCATCCCATCAGATGCTGCGCCGATCCGAGGCCACTGAGCCCTACGCTCTGCGATCATGACCGACTTATCTCTCCGAGAGGCTCTGCGTGCACCACAGGGCGCTGCGTCGCTCGCGGATCTCGATACCCGCGCAACTTTGTTGGCCCCCGGAGGCAAGACCGCGACGCGGACGACGGCCGAGGCCGATGGTGAGCGGCTGGCCAGCCTGCAGGAGGCGCTCTACGCCGAGGGCACCGGAGGAAGCAATCGCCGCGTCCTGCTGGTCCTGCAGGGTATGGACACCAGCGGGAAGGGCGGGGTGATCAA
>JACCUF010000366.1 GCA_013811975.1 Geodermatophilaceae bacterium
GTCATGGACCGGCTCGGGTTCGGGGTCGAGCGGTTGGCCGAACTCAACTCTCGCCTGGTCCTGCTCTCGATCACCGGCTTCGGCCACGACGGCCCCGAGGGCGGGCGCCCCGGTTATGACCAGATCGCCCAGGGCGAAGGCGGAATCATGAGCATCACGGGGACCGATGCCGCCCACCCGCAGCGGGTCGGCGTACCGATCGCCGATCTGCTCGCCGGGATGTACGGCGCGTATGGCATCCTCGCCGCCCTGCACGAACGCGAGCGCACCGGCAAGGGCGGTGTCGTCAGGACGTCCTTGCTGGCGGCGATGGTCGGCGTGCATGCCTTCCAGGGCACTCGATACACCGTCGCCGATGAGGTGGCAACGGCCCAGGGCAACCACCACCCAGCGATCACGCCGTACGGCGCCTTCCGTACCGCCGATGGAACGGTCCAGCTGTCGGTGGGCAGCCAGGCGCTGTGGCGGAAGTTCGCACCGTTGGTCCGGTTGGATCCCGATGACCCGCGGTTCGCCACCAACAGCGCCCGCACGGCCCGGCGGGACGAGCTCATCACCTTGATCGAAGCCGTCTTCGCAGACGACGTGAGCCAGTCCTGGCTGGCTCGACTGGAAGCGATCGGCGTGCCAGCCGGCGCGATCCGCACCCTGCAACAGGTCTACGACTGGGACCAAACCGCCTCGCAGGGGCTACTCGTCGACGTCGAGCATCCGGTGCTGGGCACCATCACCCTGCCTGGCCCGCCGCTGAGATTCGACGGTTCCGAAGCCGTCGCGCACCGTCCGCCGCCGGCACTGGGTGAGCACGATAAATCCGTTCGCGCCTGGCTGGACATGACAAGCTGAACACCCACACCTACCCGGCTGGAGATCACGTGACGCTGCATCGCTGCCTCGTACGCCCGCTGATGGTCGCGTTGGTGTTGTTGTTGGCGCTGACTGCCTGTGGAGACGACGGTGGGGGCGGCAGTGGCAGTGGTGGTGGCGGTGGAGCCGCGCAGGGGGACCCGCCGAGGATCGCTGCGGTGTTCTCGGGCACCACCACCGACGCGGACTACACGTTCCTCGGTCTACAGGCTCTGCAGGCTGCGGAAGACGAGTTCGACGCCGAAACCACGTACTCCGAGGGCGTCGCCGTACCCGACGCCGAGCGGACCATCCGGGAGTACGTCGCCGACGGCTACAACGTGATCTGGACCCACGGCAGTCAGTTCTACGACGCGACCATTGCGGTGGCCGCTGAGGCGCCCGACGTGGTGTTCATCGCCGAACAGGACACCGAGCCGCAGGATCTGCCGGGCAACGTCTGGGTGCTGGATCGGAACTTCCACCTGGCCTTCTATCCGTTGGGCGTGCTGGCCGGCGCCACCACGCAGACCGGCACCATCGCCTACCTCGGCGGCGTGACCCTGCCCTTCTCCTACTCCGAGGTGCATGCCGTCGAGCAGGCGCTGGCCGACAGCGGTTCGGATGCGACGCTCACCCCGGTCTGGACCGGAGACCTCAACGACCCGACCAAGGCCCAGCAGATCACCACCCAGCTGATCGGTTCGGGAGCCGACGTCATCCTCGGCGCGCTGAACCTCGGAATGGTCGGGGCCTTCGAGGCGGTCAAGCAGGAGTCCGATGTGCTGATCACCGCCAAGTACACCGACAAGTCCGAGTTGGCCCCCGACAACTACGTCACCTCCGTCATCTACGACTTCACCGTGATGCTGTCGGAGATCCTCACCGGTATCACCGATGGTGAGACCGGGGGATATCTCGGCATGACCTTCGATCAAGGCATCTCGGTGCAGCCACCGGCGAATGTCGACCCGGAGGTCGTGGACCTCGTGGAGCAGACCGTGGAGGACATCCGCAGCGGTGACATCGACGTCGTACGTGACGTGTCGCCCGTCGAGTGAGCCAGCCGTCTGCCTCCCCGCCAGCGCTGTTGACGATGGCAGGGATCGACAAGTCCTTCGGATCGGTTCGGGCACTGATCGACGTCGACTTCGAGGTAGCTGCCGGGGAGGTGCACGGCCTCGTCGGCGGTAACGGAGCCGGCAAGACGACGCTGATGAACGTGCTCTACGGGCTGTACCGGCCCGATGCCGGATCGATCGCGTTCAACGGGTCGCCGTTGCATGCGCGAACACCGAAGGAGGCCATCGCGGCCGGGATCGGGATGGTGCATCAGAACCTGTTGCAGGTCACCGCATACAGCGTCTCCGAGAACATCGTCCTCGGCATGTCCGGCGGCGGGGGGCGAAGGGCCGAGCAGGCGCGAATCGCTGGACTGTCCGATCGGTTCGGCCTGGCGGTGGATCCCAGGGCAAGGACCGGCGACCTGTCCGTCGGTGCCCGGCAACGGGTCGAGATCCTCAAAGTCCTCTACCGCGGAGCCCGGTTGTTGATCCTGGACGAGCCGACCACCAACCTCACGCCGCAGGAAGTCGACGGCTTGTTCGCCTCGCTGGACGTCATCGTCGCCGAAGGCACGAGCGTCGTCTTCATCTCACACAAGGTGCGCGAGGTACTGGCCGCCTGCCAGCGGATCTCGGTCATGCGCGACGGCTCTGCGTTGGCCACCGTCGAGAGGTCCTCGGTGGACGCCGACGGACTGGCCACGTTGATGGTCGGCGACCTGGCGGTCGAACAGGCGGGAGAGGCGGTGGCTGCTCTCGGGCTGGCCCCGCTGGGGGAGGCCGAGGCCCCGGCCGAGTCGGGGCCTGCGCCGGCCTCGAGGCCGAAGGCGCAGTCGACGACGTCGGGCAGCGGCCAGGCCAGGCTGCAGGTACGCGACCTCGTCTCGCACAACGATCACGGATTGCCAGCGGTCCGCGACGTCAGCCTGGACGTAGCCAGCGGTGAAGTCGTCGGGATCGCCGGCGTCGCGGGCAACGGACAGGTCGAGCTGGCCGAGGCTCTGACCGGCGTACGTCCGATCCGCTCCGGCTCGGTGCAGGTCGAGGGCGTCGAACTCAGCGACAAGCGGACGGCGGCTTGGTTGCGGGCCGGGGTCGCCTACGTCCCGGAGGACAGGCACCGCGATGGGGTCTGTGGTGCCGCGTCGGTGACCGACAATCTGTTGCTCGGCTCGCAACGTCTGGACAAGTACAAACGATCGGGCCTGATCGCCTGGCGCCGAGTGCGTGACGACGCCGACCGAGCCATCGAGGCGTACTCCATCCGTACGCCGAGCGCCTCCCATCAGGCCGGAATGCTCTCCGGCGGCAACATCCAGCGCGTTGTACTGGCCCGGGCATTCTCGCGTGAGCCGACGTTCCTGTTGCTGCACAATGCGACCCGTGGCCTGGACCTCAGGTCGACGCAGTTCGTCTACGACCGCGTCCATGAGGCCAGAGATCGTGGCTGCGCGGTCCTGGTGATCTCCGAGGACCTCGACGAGCTGTCCCTGATCACCGAACGGTTCTACGTGCTCTACGACGGGAAGACCGTCGGCGAGCACCCGTCTGACGACTACGACCCGTACGAGGTCGGTCGGCTGATGTCCGGCGTGGGTCAGGCCGTGGATCGATCGTGAGTACGGCGGGTCCGGTCGCACCCACTACGCCGCCGTTGGGTCCGGCGACCCCAGTGAGGCGGGGGGGCGG
>JACCUF010000059.1 GCA_013811975.1 Geodermatophilaceae bacterium
ACGGCCACGAAGACTCCTAGCCCGGCGAAGATCCCGGCCGAGCGGCCACTTCCCGGCTTCAGGTAACGGGTGTAGTCGGTCGCGTACGGGTTCCAGCCGGCGGTGTACCCGAAGCAGGTTCCGACAGTGAGCAGGAAGCCGCCGATCCCTCCCCCTCCGGGGGCGGCCGACGGGTTGGCGTTGGTCAGGATGATCACCGCGACGATCAAGAAGACGATCGCCAACAGCGGCAATATGTAGCGCTCCCACGCTGAGATCAGGTTGTGCCCGAAGAAGCCGATCACGACCATGATCGACACGACGATCACCAGGCTGACGACGGCGGGAAGACCGGTGAGCGCAGTGAGCGCCAGGGCACCGCTCACGCTGTTGACCGCGAACCAGCCAACGCCGGCGGTGATGACGTTGAGGCCGGCCGGTAGCAGATTGCCCAGGAAGCCGAAGGGCACTCGGCTCAGGATCATCTGCGGCACACCGAAGCCCGGCCCGCGGGCGGACAGCACACCGTGACTGAGCGCGCCCAGGCCAGTACCGACGACGATCGCCAACACGGCCTGCCAGAACGTCAGGCCGAAGGCGGCGACGGACAGGACGCCCAGGAAGATGGTGGCGAACTCCAGGTTCGGCGACATCCAGGTCCAGAGCAGGTGGATCGGACTGCCGTGCCGATCAGCGAGGGGAATGAACTCCGCTCCGCCCGGCTCGACGCGGGCGACGCGATCGCCGTATTCCCCCTCCCGGACCTCGGCGATGACTTCCACCGGGGTGTCGGCGGCGGCATGCTTGTGCGGATCGAGTGTGGTCATGGGCAGGCCCTTCTCGGCGGCGCGGCGTAGCCAGGGAGTCCGAACATCGCGACCGTAGACCCGGCTAGGTACCGAGGGAATGACCGCGAGGTTTCAGTCGTGTCACAGGTCGTGCCGGTGCGGACACCTCGACCGCACGCCACCGTACGACCGGTCCGTCCCCCTCCTGAGCAACCAAGCTACGGGCAGCCAGTTCGAGCAGATGGGCGTGCGTTTCGCCGACTGCAGCACGGCACATCTGGCCGGCAAGCCCTTCCCATCCGCGCTTCCACGGCTGCCGGCTGGCCACCTCGTAGGTGCTCAACCCCGACTCGGCCGTCAGCGTGTCCAGAATCTCGGCCAACCGTTGCTCGTGATGAGTCAGCAGCTCGACAACCCGCTCGCGGAGTTTGGCGATCGGTTCGACGTGCGCGGGCAGTGCGAGGTCGACGTCGAGTTCACCGGTAGCCCGCAGGGAGTCCAGGTAGACGCCCAGCGGGTTACCCAGCAGCGAGGTCATCGTGCTGACATTGGGCGAGATCTTGGCCAGCACATGGTCGCCGGAGAACAGCACCCCGCGACCGTGGTCGAGGAAGCAGACGTGGCCGTCGGTGTGCCCGGGCGTGTGGATCGCGGTCAGCTCGAACCCTGGTACGTCGGCGACGACCTCACCGTCGGCCAACTCACGGTCGGGCAGCCCCGCCAGGAGCATCGAGACGGCAAGGTCTTTGACCTCCGCCCAGGCCTCGACGTCGGCCGCGGAAGCGCCCATCCGTTGCAACCAGCGCCTGCCGTCAGCGAACTTCTGCTCCGCCTCGGCCGGGTCGCCCGCAAGCATGTGCCGATCGGCTGGATGCAGCGCCACCCAGGCTCCGGAGATCTCGCGCAGCCGCGGCGCCAGGCCGTAGTGGTCAGGATGAGCGTGGGTTACCAGCACCCCGCGTACATCCTGCGGAGAGCCGCCCATCGCGGCCAACCCGTTGACAAGTGCGTTCCACGGTTCGTCGTCATCCCAGCCCGCATCGATCAGGACCAGGCCGCCCGAGACCTCGAGAGCGTACGGAACGACGTACCGCAGCGGATTTCCAGGCAGCGGTACGGGTAACGACCAGATCCCCTGACCGATGTCGGCCGCCGAGGGAACCGGGATGTGCGCGGGTACGGCCGCGGGCTCGCTCATCGCGGCCATGCATAACACAGGGGCATGGGTCGGTGGCGAGTGATGTTGGGCACCGCCGAGCCTCGTGCACGTTATGCGCTCGACGTGCGGACGCGGGCGCGGGTTATCGTCGGCAGGACTATCAACACAGGCAAACGAGGTGGGTGGGTGCGTCCGAAGACGGTCGCGCTGCTCGCCGCTGTCGCCACGATCGCGGTGGCACTGAACCT
>JACCUF010000380.1 GCA_013811975.1 Geodermatophilaceae bacterium
GACGCGTACGATCTCGGAGCCGTGGACTACCTGCTCAAGCCGGTTCGGGCTGACCGGCTGGACGAGTCCCTTCGACGCGTTCTGCTGATCCGGGAGGCCGCGGCTGCCGCACCCGAGGACGAAGTGATCCCGGTCGAACTGGCCGGCATCACCACGATGCTGTCCCGCTCGGCCGTGCGCTGGGTCGAAGCCCAGGGCGACTACGCCAGGCTGCATACCAGGGACGACAGCCATCTCGTACGCATCCCTCTGTCCACATTGGAGAGTCGCTGGTCCGAAGTCGGCTTTGTCCGAATCCACCGCTCCTATCTTGTGGCGTTGCGGCTGATCACCCAGCTCCGGCTGACTTCGAGTGGGTACGTCGTGATTGTCGACGACCACGAACTCCCGGTCAGTCGACGGCACACCCGGGAACTGAAAGACCGCCTCGTCCGAACAGCCAAGGCCGGATGGACTCGCTAGCACCCGAGGAAGGGCAACCTCCTCGACGCGTCCGAGTCGATCTCGCCGGTCGGGCCGTACGACGGGCGGCGTACTCGCGTCAGGAGCTCGAAGAGCAGACCCAGGTGGGTGAAGTGTTGATCCGGGGTCTGGTCCGGGCCCAGCTCGGACTGGCGCTCAGCCTGGCCGCGGCGGTGATCCTGTTGTTGGGCAGTCTGCCGATCGCGTTCGCACTGTTCCCGGCACTGTCGGATGTCTACGTATTCGGACTGCGACTGCCGTGGCTGCTGCTCGGCGTACTGGCCTATCCGTTGCTGTACGCCGTTGGCCGCCTGCACGTACGCCAGGCGGAGCGGATCGAGGACGACTTCAGCAAGGCCGTCGGAACCGATTCATGAGCCGAGCAGTGCGCCGGAGCCGAGCATCGCAGGAGTTGCCCGGCGGGGCGGGCGGGCTGACCGCAGCACGGGCTGAACACTTCCCGCCGGGCGGCTCCGAGGAGCGGGGGCGACTCGCTCGCGGAGCGCGCCATGACACAGCGCACGAGGCGGGGCGATCGTGAGCGGGAGCCCGTTCGCGCTACCCGCGATCATCGTCGTCACCGTGGTGACCATCGGCATCGGCGCGTACGGCCTGCGCTTCTCCCGTACGACGTCGGACTTCCTCGTCGCCAGCCGCTCGATCAGTCCCGGCTGGAACGCCTCGGCCATCAGCGGTGAATACCTTTCGGCGGCATCGTTTCTCGGCGTTGCCGGTCTGGTGATGAAGTACGGGGCCGACGTGCTGTGGTATCCGGTCGGGTTCGCCGCGGGCTACCTCGCGCTGTTGCTGTTCGTCGCCGCACCGCTGCGCCGCTCGGGCGCCTTCACGCTGCCCGACTTCGCTGAGGCCCGGCTCGGGTCGCGCACCCTGCGCCGCTGGTCGGTGTTTTTCGTCGTGGTGATCGGCTGGCTCTATCTCCTTCCCCAGTTGCAGGGCGCGGGCCTGACTCTGCGCACCCTGACCGGTGCGCCGTACTGGGTCGGCGCGGTCGTGGTCGGCGTCGTGGTGACGGTCAACGTGGCCAACGGCGGGATGCGCTCGATCACCTTCGTTCAGGCCTTCCAATACTGGCTCAAGCTCACCGCGATCGCGATCCCGGCCTTTTTCCTGTTGATCGTCTGGCAGTCCGGCGGGTTCGCCGACCTCTCCGGCGCCCAGTCACCGACTTTTGACGAGGAGACCTCCGTGCGGGTCGATACCTCGGTGACGGTGGTGGTGGAGCAGGCGCTGGCTCTCGAGGTGGTGGGCTCGGTCGACACAACCGTGGTCGACGGGCCACTCACCTGGGAGGCTGGGGAGCACGAGGTAGGAGCCGGAACCGTGCTGGTTTTTCCGGCCGGCGCCGAGGTCCCGCACGTGAGCGGCCTACCGGCGTTGTCCGGGGAAACCTGGGCCGCGCCGCTGGGCAGTGGTGGGGGTAGCCCGGATCACCCGCTGTTCGCGACGTACTCGCTGATCCTGGCCACCTTTCTGGGCACGATGGGTCTGCCGCACGTCCTGGTCCGCTTCTACACGAATCCGGACGGCCGGGCGGCCCGCCGTACGACGCTGATCGTGTTGGCCCTGTTGGGCGTCTTCTATCTGTTCCCGACCTTGTACGGCGCCCTCGGCCGGCTCTATACCCCGCAGTTGCTGATCACCGGCCAGACCGACGCCGTCGTCCTGCTCTTGCCGGGTGCGGCGTTGGGGGGGCTGCTCGGCCAGATCCTCGGGGCGCTGGTGGCCGCGGGTGCTTTCGCGGCATTCCTGTCCACGGCGTCGGGCTTGCTGGTCTCGGTCTCCGGAGTGCTGTCCACCGATGTCATGGGCAGGGGCTCGGTTCGGGACTTCCGGCGCGCGGCGGGGGTGGCCGGGGTGGTGCCGTTGGTGGTTGCGGCGCAGATCGACCGGCTGGATGTCTCGCAGGTGGTCGGCCTGGCTTTCGCCGTGGCGGCATCCACTTTCTGTCCGCTTCTGGTGCTGGGGATCTGGTGGCGCAAGCTCACCGATGTGGGCGCCCTGGCGGGAGTGCTGACAGGAGGAGCCCTGTCGCTCACGGCGGTGCTGGTGACGGTGTTCGGTGGTGAGCTCCGTGGCTGGCCGGGCGTTCTGCTCGCCCAGCCCGCGGCGTGGACGGTTCCGTTGGCCTTTGCTGTGATGATTGTGGTGTCGAGGCTGACGGCTTCGCGGGTCCCACCGAACATCGGCCGCACGATGCTGCTTCTGCATGCTCCCGAGTCTCTCGGTCTCGGTCGCAGCACAGCGAACTGACCCGGGGGAACCGCTCGTCGTACCGGCAGGCCCGTCCGGCGAAATGCACCAGCCTCTTGGCGCGCCATTGCCCCCAGTTGCTGATGGCCGGCCACCACACTCCTTAGGGTGACCGCCATCACCCGGCTGGACGGCCGGCCGGGTCCTTGCCTCTGGAGTGCCCCTGGTGACCGAGCAAGCAGAGCGTCAGACGCTCACCCCCGAGCAGTACGTGGAAGCGCAGAACTCGCCGGAGTTCACCGAGTTGCGCCGCCG
>JACCUF010000426.1 GCA_013811975.1 Geodermatophilaceae bacterium
CGACGCGATGCCACCCGAACGCCCGGAACGGATCTATCTGGAGGAGGACCGGCCGCTGCACCAACGCGACCCCGAATCGTTGTCCGATGCCGAGGCGATCACCCGTCTGGTCCAGGTGGAGGCCGACATCGCCGGCTCGCACGCCCTACGCACCCAACTCATCGCCCTGGTCGCCGCTCAGCGCCCGGCCTCGGCCGACCGCCCCGCCGACCGGCCCGGCGCGGCCGGGCCAGCGACCGGTACGCGGGGCGGGGCAAGGTCAGCGGATGTAGCCGCGGAAGCAGACCTCGATCTGGTGCCTGAGGTGCTGGACGTCTCGGAGTGGCTGGCCCATGAGCTGCAGATGGCCCATCCCTACTCCTTCACTGCCGCGCAGGATCTGGTCGAGACCTCGCTAATCCTCAACGGGCGCCTGTCCGCGCACCCGCAAAGCCCTCCACGCCGACCTCGACCACCACCTGCGCCATCCCGGGGGTGCGACCAGCATCTGCAACCTCGCTCGCTATGCGACTTTCGGAGACGATGACAAGCCCGCTGGGGGGCGTCTGGTCAGATGTCAGCCGGCAGTAGCGTGAATGCAGCAGCGCCCCATAGCGGAGCGAGCGTCCTGAAATGCCGCTCGTCCAATGTCAGAATCCGCGTGGTCTGAAAACGTGCCGCAACGACGACCAGTGACGCGTCGGCCAGCCCGACCAGGAGATCCTCGTAGCGATCGACGACGCCACCAGCGGCTGCCACGTCACCCGCATCGAAGTCGACAAGTTGATAGGCGCCCGCAACCACCTCGCCGAGAAACTCCCGGGCGGCAGCGGCGCCAAGTCTGGTGGACAGCATGTAGTCACACTCTGCCAAGACGAACGGCGAGAGCAGAAGCTCCTCGGTAGTTGCTGTCAATGTTCGTGCGACGGCGGCGTGCTGTGGCTGGTCCTCGTCCTTGGCGGCAAGAACACCGCTCGTATCAACGACGATCACCTGTGGCCGAAGCCCCGAGCTAGCTCGGCATCGATCCCATCGGAGTCAAGTGGACCTCCGCTCCGGTATCCACCGATCCGCGGACGCGGGTTCCCTCCGGCCGGCTCCCCGCCGGTAGGGCTGATCGTCGCGATGGGCCGCCCGTGCTCGGTGATCGTGATGGCCTTACCCGCCTTGACCTGGGCAAGGTATCGGCTGGTGTGATGACTCAGCTCGCGGATACCGATGGTGGACACTGCCTAAAGTTAGCACAATTGTTATCTCAATCGGCGATGGCAGCCCCGCCTCAGCAGGTAACTCAGCAACTTGCGAGCAACCTGTGCTGCTACTGCCGTACCCACCACCGGCTGAAACACCAAGCACCGGGCTGGACACGACAGTTCGAGCCCGACGGAACCCTGACCATCACCTCACCCACCGGAATCACCCGCTCCACCCGACCACCAGGCCCCGAACCCGCCTGGCCCACACCGGCCGCCGCATCAGCGAAACCAACGACGTCGCGGACGAACACCGACAACGATCCGCCTCCGTTCTGATTCGTCAAGCGGGATCCTCAGCGCGTGCCGCAGGGCCGACCGTCCCTATCTGGGCGCCGACACGTGCTCGAGCCGGCTATCCGAGCGTGCCGGCTCCAGGACTCCGGGGTCCGATGGTTCGGACGGTTCCGAGCCTGCCCGCGGCTCCGACGGCCTCGACGGTGCCCTCAGTTCAGACCGAGGTGCGAGGCTCATGCTGGGCCGCGGGAAGACCTGCGCTTGCACCCGAAGCCCTCGTTGGCGGATGCCGAACCAGCCAAGGGCCAGCGCGGCGACCGCGACGATCGCTCCGCCGGCAATCAACGCCACCGGCGCGCCGAGGTTCTCCCCCATCCACCCAACGACGGGCGCCCCGACCGGCGTGCCACCCATGAAAGCCATGAAGTACAGCGCCATGACCCGCCCACGCATCGTGGGATCTACGCCCAGTTGTACGAACGAATTCGCGGCCACCATGAATGTCAACGCGGCGGCCCCCGTCGGAATGAGGACCACAGCAAAGGCCAGATACACCGGCATCAGCCCGGATACCACTTCGAAGAGGCCGAACACCAGCGCGGCGATGTAGAGGGTGCGCTGCCGCGGCCGCCCGGCCCGCCGGGTCGAGAGCAAGGCGCCAGACAGCGACCCGACGGCGAAAGCTGTCGAGAGCAGGCCGAACGCCCCAGCCCCTCGACCGAAGACGTCGGTGACCATCAGCGCCATGGTGATCTGGAAGTTGAGGCCGAACGTGCCGACGATGAACACCAGGAGCATCGCAGCCTTGATGTCGGAGTGGTTGTTCACATACGTCAAGGCGGCGCGGAGCTGTCCGCGGCCACGCGGAACCTCAGGCGAGCGACTCAGCTCGCTAGTACGCATGAACCGCAGCGCGAGGATCGTCACCACATAGCTGCCCGCGTTCAGCAAGAACACCGGCCCGGTGTCGTCGCCGGCAGCCGCGATCATGAGCCCGGCGATGGCAGGACCGACGAGCCGGGCGGCGTTGAAGATCGCCGAGTTCAGGCTGACCGCATTCGCCAGGTTGTCCACGCCAACGATCTCGGAAGCGAAGGATTGCCGGATCGGCATGTCCATCGCCGCGGCCACACCGAGACACCCGGCGATCACGAACACATGCCAGAGCGCAACCAGATCGGTCAGGACGAGCAGCCCCAGCACCAGTGCAGCCAGACCCATGGTCGCCTGAGTGATCATCATCAGCTTGCGCTTGTCGTAACGGTCGGCGAGCATTCCGCCGTACAGGCTCAACGCCAGGATCGG
>JACCUF010000431.1 GCA_013811975.1 Geodermatophilaceae bacterium
CGCCTCCGTCGAGCCGCTGTCGATGCCGTCATATGTGCTGGACGGAGGGGGGATGGCGGTCGATATACATCGATTTCGGGTCAACGGTCCGGGCATGGCCCGAAAGGTCTTGTGGCGAAAAGCGATAGGGAGTGTGCTGAGGAAGTGAACCGGCCGGCGTAACCGGCCGGCGCGTTCGCTGGGGTCAGATTGCGTGTCGAAACCGGAGGTCTTTCAGAGATGGTGGAACTGAAGAAGGGTGCCAGGATCACCGGCCAGCAGCGCGATGATCTGGCTGTGGACTTCGGCAAGCGATATAAGTCAGGGGAGAGCGTTCGGGCGCTTGCGGCCGCATCAGGACGGTCGTACGGCTTCGTCCATCGCCTGCTCGTCGAATCGGGCCACGTCATGCGCGCGCGCGGAGGCGCCAACCGGCGCAAGACCTGATCCGACGGTATTCGTCGTCAGGAATCTGGTGTCCCGCGATCTAGTCTCCAGGGATGATTGAGGATGTCCCTGACGGCGGTGGCGGTGGCGTCCTGCTGCAGGTCGACGGTCAGCTGGCCACCGTCACTCTCAACCGTGCCGATCGGCTCAACTCTCAGACCCCAGCGACTTGGCGCTCGCTTGCGGCCATCGGCGCTGGCCTCGACCCGAGTATCCGCGTCGTTGTGGTGCGCGGCGAGGGCCGTGCATTCTCCGCGGGACTGGACCGGAGCCTGTTGTCGGCCGACCCAGGGGTGGACGGCGGGCTGGCCGCCCTAGCGAACGGAACCGATGCGGAGATCGCTGAGCGCATCGCCGCTTTCCAGGCCGGGTTCTCCTGGCTCACCGAGGGTTCGGCGATCTCCATCGCCGCGGTGCAGGGGCACGCCATCGGAGCCGGATTTCAACTCGCCCTGGCCTGCGACCTACGGGTGCTCACCGAGGACGCGACGTTGACCATGGCCGAGACCTCGCTTGGGTTGGTGCCGGACCTGACCGGAACAGCCCTGCTTGTCCGGGCCGTCGGATACCCCAGGGCACTGGAGATCTGTGCGACCGGTCGACGTGTCGGCGCTGTCGAGGCGGCGGCTCTGGGTTTGGCCAACGCTGTCGTCCCCACCGACCAGTTGGCCGGCGCGGTGCAGGATCTCGTCGCGGCTCTACTGGCTGCACCTGCCCCGGCGCTGGCGGCGACCAAGCAGTTGCTGCTCGGCGCGACCGACCGGACCAGGAGCCAGCAGTGCGTAGCCGAACGACTGGCCCAGGTCCCTTTGCTGCGCCAGTTGCAGTAGCCGGGAACACGTGTCAGACCTGTGGTGTTGTGCGCCAGAGGTGAAGACATGACCAGCATGGGACATATGGGGAGCGTGTCGTCCTGGCGGGCGATGCGTTCCTTCTCCAACGACCCGGCGAACAAGGACAAGGACATTCCGGCCGGGACGTGGAAGCGGGTGATCGGGTACGCCAGTCCGTACCGGCGTGATCTGACCCTCTTCATCGGCCTCGTGGTCCTCGCGGCGATCGCCGGCGTTGCCACCCCGGTGCTCGCCGGTGACATCGTGAACGTCATCTCCAGTGATTCCGGCACCACCGGGACGGTCATCAGGTTGGCCTCGATCATCGCCGGGCTCGCAGTCTTCGACGCCCTGATGTCCCTGGCCCAGCGCTGGTATTCGGCTCGGATCGGCGAAGGCGTCATCTACGACCTGAGGACCCAGGTCTACGAGCATGTCCAGCAGATGTCGATCGCCTTCTTCACCAGGGCGCAGACCGGAGCTCTGGTCAGCCGGCTGAACTCCGACGTCCTGGGGGCCCAGCGCGCGTTCACCTCGGTCCTGTCCGGAGTGATCTCCAACATCGTGGGCCTGGTCCTGACCGTCGCCGTCATGCTGACGTTGTCCTGGCAGATCACCTTGATGTCTTTGGTTCTGTTGCCGGTCTTCATCTTTCCCGCTCGGATCGTTGGCCAGCGGTTGCAGAAGATCACTCGCGAGAGCTACGACCTCAATGCCTCGATGAATGCCACCATGACCGAGCGCTTCAACGTCGCGGGCGCCCTGCTGGTGGCCTTGTTCGGCCGGCCGGAGCAGGAAGCGGAGTCCTTCCGAGGACGCGCGGGACGGGTCCGAGACATCGGCATCGTCTCGGCGATGTACGGACGGATCTTCTTCGTCGCGCTGACCCTGGTCGCCTCGCTGGCCGGTGCCCTTGTCTACGGGGTCGGCGGAGTGCTCGCCGTTCAGGGCAATCTGGATGCCGGCACGGTGGTATCGCTGGCCCTGCTGCTCTCTCGGCTCTACGGCCCGCTGACCGCACTGTCCAACATCCGGGTCGACGTGATGAGCGCGCTGGTCTCCTTCGACCGGGTTTTCGAGGTCCTCGACCTGGCGCCTGGCATCGAGGAACGTCCCGATGCGAGGCAACTCCGCGCCGGCTCCCGGTCGCTGGAGTTCGACGACGTGCACTTCACCTATCCCAGCGGCGAGCAGGTATCCCTCGCGTCG
>JACCUF010000436.1 GCA_013811975.1 Geodermatophilaceae bacterium
ACCCTGCTCCCCGGAGACGTGATCATGACCGGTACGCCTGGCGGGGTCGGGCCCATCACCGCAGGACAGCGGGTTGACGTCATCATCGAGAATCTCGGCACGCTTCCCAACCCCGTTGTGAGCCAGGACGGTTCGACGCCGGCACCTGCGGGTAGCACTGGATGACCGGCCCGAGTGAGCCAGGCGTTCGGGTCAGGTTCTGCCCGTCGCCGACGGGCATGGTGCATGTCGGCCTGATCCGTACGGCGCTGTTCAACTGGACCTACGCTCGCCACCACGGCGGAACTTTCGTTTTCCGGATCGAGGACACCGACGCGAGCCGGGACACCGAAGGCTCCTATCGCCACCTGCTGGACAGCCTGCGCTGGCTCGGGTTGGACTGGGACGAGGGTCCCGAGGTCGGCGGACCGCACGCGCCGTATCGGCAGTCCGAGCGGGACGGCATCTACGCCGACATCGCCGCTCGCTTGCTGGCCTCGGGCGCTGCCTACGAGTCCTACTCCAACGGCGAGGAGATCGAGGCCCGACACCGTGCAGCCGGCCGGGACCCGAAGTTGGGATATGACAACTTCGATCGCGTGCTGTCCACCGCACAGGTGTCCGCGTTCCGCGCCGAGGGTCGCCCGCCGGTCATCCGGCTCCGGATGCCCGATCACGACATCGTCTGGAACGACCTGGTGCGTGGTGAGATCCGGTTCGCAGCAGGTGCGGTGCCGGACTTCGTCATCGTCCGCGCCAACGGGATACCGCTCTACCCCTTCGTCAATCCTGTTGACGACGCGTTGATGGAGATCACCGACGTACTGCGCGGTGAGGACCTGCTCCCCTCGACCCCGCGTCAGCTGGCCCTCTACGAGGCGCTGTCCGGGATCGGCATCGGCACCGGCGCTCCGCGATTCGGCCATCTGCCACTGGTCACCGGGGACGGCAGCAAGAAGATGTCGAAACGAGATCCACAATCATCGTTGGATGTCTATCGGGAGCGCGGCTTTCTCCCCGAGGGCTTGCTGAATTACCTTGCGCTGCTGGGCTGGTCGATCGCCGAAGATCGCGACATCTTCTCGATGGAGGAGATGGCTGCGGCGTTCGACATCGCCAGGGTCAGCCCCAACCCGGCCCGCTTCGACCTCCGGAAGGCCGAGGCGATCAACGCGGTTCACCTACGCGCCCTCGATCCGGAGGACTTCCTGGATCGGGTTCGGCCGTATCTGATGTCGGCCGGACTGCTCGATGATCCGCCGACCGAGGATCAGTTGATGCTGCTGCGCGGCGCAGCGCCGTTGGTCCAGGAGCGGATGAATGTGCTGTCCGAGGCAACAGGGCTGCTTCGGTTCCTCTTCACGGATGAGGAGGACTTCACGGTGGAGCCGGACAGTGCCGCCAAAGTGCTCGACGAGTCCGTCGTGCCGATCCTCGCCGCCGCTGCACAGGCTCTCGAGGCTCTGCCGAACTGGGTGGCGGCCGACATCGAGATCTCGTTGAAGACGACTCTGGTCGAGAACCTGGGGATCAAACCACGTAGAGCATTCGCGCCGATCCGGGTCGCGGTATGCGGCCGTACGGTGTCCCCGCCGTTGTATGAATCCCTGGAACTTCTGGGCCGCGAGCGATCGCTGCACCGGTTGACGTCCGCTGCGCAGCGGTGAGTTGCGTCGATGACTGACCTGCCGGAGTCGTCCGGGCCGATCCCACCGCCACCGATCGCGCCGGTCTTCGGTTGGTACATCCCCAGCGGTGCCCCGATCGGAGATCAACCGCCTCCGGGGTATCCGGTGTCTGGCTATGGCCCGCCACCCGGGTATGGCTCGCCACCCGGCTATGGCCCGCCACCCGGGTATGGCTCGCCGCCCGGCTATGGCCCGCCACCTGGTTATGGCCCGCCACCTGGTTATGGCCCGCCACCCGGGTATGGCCCGCCACCCGGGTATGGCCCGCCACCTGGTTACGGGCCGCCCCCCGGCCACTGGCCACCCGCCGGCTCGGCGCCGTACGGCCCGAATCACGGCGTCCCCATGCCGGCGTACCCCCCGGTCTGGGACCCGCCGGGCGGCTGGGGACCGGTCCGGCCGCCGAGTTTCTCGAAAACGCCGCATGCACAGCCACAGCCCTATC
>JACCUF010000442.1 GCA_013811975.1 Geodermatophilaceae bacterium
GCCTTGCCCTCATGAGCGCACGCGGCCGCCTCCTCGCGGTCGCCGTCACCGAGGGCTTCCTCGGCGGAGCTGCGCCACTCGATCACCTGCTCCTCAGCGGTTCGGATGTAGTGCAGGATGTCCCGGCGGTTGCGGCCGCAGATGTCCGCGGCATCCTCCGCCGAGACCGCACCCGTTCCCTCTGCGTCCAGCTGGAGGAGGGTGAGCAGGGCTTCCGGTAACTCCTCGTCGTCGGCCGCCCCGCCATCCTCGGCAGGGCTCGAGGGCGCCTCGTCCGTACCGCTGGCTTCGTCCTCACCGAAGAAGGCTCGTCCGCCCAGGCCCAGCCGCAACTCGTCGTCGAGCCGGTCAGCGACGCTGGTGAGCACGGCCACGGCGTGCCGCAGATGCTTGGGCACGAACGGCCGGCAGTACAGGTGCATCGATGCGTGTACGGTCCCGCCGTCCCACCCGAAGCTGACGAAGCGCACCCATCGGTTGAGCTGGCTGATCCGTTCCAGCGCCAGCGGTGAACCACGGACCCCGACCAGAATCGGTGAGAACAGCTCCACGTACGGGCCGTCGGCGTCCACTCGTACGAACACCATCGCGCTCCCCGACCGGATCGGGATGTTGCCGTCGTCGTCGTGCACGGGCAGCCCACCGAAGACCGGAACCAGTGCCGCATCCACGAGCTCGACCAGGTGGTCCCGATCGGCGGGTTGCACGGCGAGCGGCTCGTCATCGACCGGCGATGGCTCGTCCAGCACGGGGCGCGGGAGTCCGAGCAACTCCGCGGGCCCGGTCGGATCGCCGTCAAGCCCAGTGGCAATCAGGAAGGACGGGTGCGGAACCCCGAAGACGTCCCTGATAGCTCCCACAGCTGCCTCGGCAAGCTCGGCCAGCGCCTCCGGCTCGGCGTCGATCCAGAAGTTCGGGCTGGAGTTGTCGTCTTCGTCCGGATTGGATGCCGGTGCGCCCCACCCCAGTTCAAGCAGAGCCTGACCCTGTGCGTCGGAAAGCCGGTGGCGCTCGTCGAGAAAATGATTACTCGAAACCTCTCCCCGTACGGCGCCGTCATCGAAACCGATGAACTGCAGGTACGGAATTGCCCCCTCGAGGTCGTCTTCGTCGTAGGCCGAGGGCAGCACGATATTCATCGTCTCGTCGTTCGCGAGGCCGGACAGGGCCGCAGAGAGCCTGCTGCGCATCTGCACCCAGGCCATCGCGAGCCGCTTGTCGAGGTCGAACTCCGGTGGCCCGCTTCGGATCACACGCGCACCGGGTCGTACGGTCGCTGGATCTTCTGGCTCGTCGAGATCGGCGCGATCGACGCGATCGACGTGATCGTCACGATCGGCGCGATCGGCGGCGCCGGTACCGACCGAGGTGTCTGCGGCGCTCCCGTACACGCGGAATTCCTCGAGGACGACCTGGCGCAGCGAGGAGGAGTTGCGGCATGAGGCCAGATAGTCGAGCTGTTCCTGACGGTTGCCCACCGAGAGCTCCATGTGGCCCAGCCGGCGCTCTCGCAGCAGCGCCACAACGGATCGGCGCCGGGCGCCATCCTTGGCCAGCCAGGCACCACGCAGGAACGGCCAGGCATCGCGTACGAAATCGTCACCCGGCCGCGCGCCGTACCCCTCGCGCAACGCGGCGACCGGCTCGCCGGTCAGCTGGAGGTCGCGAGCCAAACGACGGGCGAGGGCGCCGGGGAGCTGTTCCCAACGGAAGCGGTAGCGCGGCACATGTCTCCAGTCAGCTCGGTACGGCGGGTTCTGAGGTCGAACTTACTCAGTACGTCTGACGGTACGAAGGCTTGGCGGGTCGCGTGGGGGCTTCATCGGGCCGTCCCTCGACCGGGCCGCCCGCTGCTCGCCAGCCGCCGGATCGGGGCCTCGCAGTGGAATTCGAAAGCCGCGACCCGTGCCGCGGGACGGCATGTGCACCTTTCCAGCGGCAGGATAGGTGCATTCGGCGACTCGTGATGGCCGAGAAGGGCCGGCATCATGGTCGCCAGGTGTAGCCGCCGTACCGGCTCCCGATGATCTCCTCGGCAAGCGAGATCGTGCCTCCACGCGGGCTGCCCCAGATGCGTTCGCTGCCGTCGGCGCACGGACCGCAGCCCAGCAGGGCCAGGGCGACCTTTCGGTGGGCTCGCCAGAGGGCTGCCGCGTGAATCGCTGTGCTCCCGTAAGGCCCGCCAAAGTTGGGGCAGCGCCCGACCGGGTCGGCATCCTTGCGGACCGGGCAGGTTGACACCTTCGACGATTCCAGTTGCCACCCGGTCGTACTCGTCGATATGTCGTCTGCCAGCCCGGACGAGAGGATCACCAGGCTGTCGGAATCCCATCGGATGGCTGCCGGTTGGCCAGACGCGCACGCCAGATCAACAGCCTGCTCGTCGTCGAGTCCGGACACCACCGAGAACCCCTCGAACCAGGTCCGATCTCGAGGTACGGCGACGGCGAAGCGGAGAGCAAGGTTCAGTTCGCGCAGCCGGGCGCACAACTTGTTTTGCTGCAAGGCAATCCATGAGAGTGCTGGCTACGCCATCCTTGTGCCAGTTGCATAGTAGGTGCACAGGCAACTCGAAAGGCGACTCCGCGGAAGGACCGGACTCCATGCCGGGGAGCTCCGGCGTCAGGAGGTAGCGGTTGCCCTCGTCTCGGAAGTGGTACTGCTGCGAACGGTACGAATCGCTCGACCCGCTGCCGCCGCGGGTTGTGCCACCTCGCGGCATTCGGTCGACTGCACCGTCTGCAGTTCTCCGACCATCACATCAGCTGCACAAGGTTCAGTCGACGTCGCCGCGCATGGGCTCGATCTTGGTCTGTGGGGGCAGCGTCATCGGGCTGTCCGCAGCCATGATGCTGGCCGCCG
>JACCUF010000459.1 GCA_013811975.1 Geodermatophilaceae bacterium
GCGCGCGTTCCTGCGGGACAACCCGGACCTGGCCAACGAGATCGAGAAGAAGATCAAGGAGAAGCTCGGCATCGGGCCGGTCCTGGATGTCGACGTCCCGGTCGACGTCGCCCCGGTCGACTTCTGATCCTGATGAACACCGCACCAGGCGGTAAATCACGGGGGCCACGAACCGGAGGCTCCAGTGGCGGCCACCGTCACGTCCAGGAAGGGCGTCCCGGCGGTCATCCAGAAGACTCACCAGGTGACCCGGAGGCGGTGGCTCGGGCGATTTGTCTGAAACTGCTCACGATGTCGCCCAAGTCCCGCGCTCAGCTCGCCGACGCCCTGGCGGCGAAGGGTATTCCCGAGGACGCTGCCGAGGCCGTGCTGGACCGGTATACCGAGGTCGGCCTGATCGATGATGCCGCGTTCGCCCAGGCTTGGGTGAGCACTCGGCAAGCTGGGCGGGGGCTGGCTTTGCGGGTCCTTGCCCAGGAGTTGCATCGCAAAGGCATCGACAAGGACGTCGCTGGAACGGCCCTGGCAACGCTGGACCCCGAGGCCGAAGAAGCAGCCGCGCGGATGCTCGTTCAACGCAGAATGCGCAGCATGCGTGGACTGGAATCCGCAGTGGTAACGCGGCGATTGCTGGGCATGCTGGCACGGAAGGGGTATCCCTCAGAAGTCGCATTCCGGGTGATCCGGGAGGAACTGCCGGGCTCGGAGGTTTAGCCGGGCGCAGACAGCCGCGGGCCGGAGAGGACGGCTACGGGGTCGTGGCGCCGCCGCCGCCGGCACTGAACTGCTCGACGGTCAGGGGCAGCGCTTCTCCCTCGGGCGACGTCTTGCTGCGGGCCAGTCGCTTGTCCAGCCAGCGGGCGAAGATCGACAAGATCACGTTGACGAAGATGTAGATGACCGCCGCGGCCACGTAGATCTGAAATGAGTACTGGTCGCCGAAATCGACCCGGAAGAACTCCACCAGGCTTCGGGCCGAGCGCAACAACTCGAAGTAGCCGATGATGAACCCGAGCGAGGAGTCCTTGAGCAGGACCACCAACTGGGCGATCAGCACCGGAAGCATGCGTCGGATGGCTTGCGGCAACAGGATAAAGGTCATCACCTGCCACTTGCGCATCCCGATTCCGTATGCCGCCTCGCTCTGACCCTTGTCGATCGACAGGATGCCGGCCCGAACGATCTCGGCGATGACCGCGCTGTTGTAGAGCGTCAGCCCGATGACCAGCGCCGCGTAGGCACTGATCGGTACGCCAAAGGTCGGGGGGAGGAGAAACGCGGCGAAGATGACCACAAGCAGTGGCACGGCCCGGAAGAATTCGATGACCGTGGTCACCGGGATCCGAACCCAGCGGTGATCAGAGAGCCGACCGATTGCCAGCAGAGCTCCCATGGCCGTGGCCAGCACCATTCCGAGGGCGGCGACCTGCAGGGTTGCCACGAGACCGCGCAGCAGGAACTGAGGCACGCTGGATCGGGGGTCGAAGATGACCGCCCAACGCTGCCCCTCCAGTTGCCCGTTCCCGGCCAGCTTGACCAGCACGTAGGCGATCAGCCCGAGGATCAGCAGGATTCCGACGACGGTCCCGATCCGGATCCGTCGACGGGCCTTGGGACCGGGAACGTCATACAGGATGGGAGCGGTCATGAGCCGCCCGCCTCGCGCGCTGCACGCTCCGCTCGCCGTTGGCTCATCGCAGGATCGCCGCCCGCTTCTCCAGGCGGCTGACCCCGTAGGCAGACGGCAAAGTGATCAGCAGGTACGCGATCACCACGCCGATCAAGGTGGCGATCAACTCATCTGCGGCCGCGTTGGCCAGCCGGGGAAGCAGCGCGGAGAGCTCCGGGATGAAGAATCCCGCCGCGATGGAGGTGTTCTTGACCATCGCGATCCAGACGTTGCCCAGCGGTGGCACGACCGTTCGGAAGGCTTGCGGCAACACCACTTCGCGCAGGGATTGGCTGAAGGTCAACCCGATCGCCCGCGCGGCCTCGGCCTGGCCGGCCGAGATGGAGTTGATCCCCGATCGGATCGCCTCACAGACGAATGCTGCGGTGTAGAGCCCGACCGCCAGCATTGCTCCTGGCAGCGGTGAGATCACGGTGTCGATCTGCGGCAGACCGAAGATGATGAAGAAGAAGACCACGGTCAGGGGGGTGTTGCGGAAGACCTCGACGTAGAAAGTCGCCAGACCTCGCAGCGGCGGGACTGGGCTGACCCGCATGGCGGCGAGGATGGTCCCAAGCACGAGGGCCAGGAGCCCTGCGAAGAGTGAGATCAACAGCGTCTGGCCCATGGCATCGACAAACAGGCCGAAGTTGTCGATCAGGAAGCCCATGCCACCTCCACTCGGGTGTATCACCAGAACTTTGACCGGAATTGGCTAGGCGCTGCCAAGCGATGACCGATCGGAGTGATCGGCCATCGCTTGGTCGAGCGAACTAGGCGGTGTAGCGGTCAACCGCTGGCGGCTCCGGTGCCTCGGTACCGGTGATGTCGCCGACGGTCGCGGCGTAGGCATCGGCCCAGGCGCCGCTCTCGTAGGCCTCTTCCAGGACGTCATTGACGAAGTCGCGGAACTCCTCGTCTTCGAGGGCCAGGCCGATGCCGTACGGCTCCTCGGTGAACGGGGCGCCCACCAGTTCGAAGCTCTCCGGGTCGGTGGCAACGAAGGCGGTGAGGATCACGTTGTCCGTGGTCACCGCCACGACCTCGCCGT
>JACCUF010000466.1 GCA_013811975.1 Geodermatophilaceae bacterium
TTGACGATGCCGCACCCACCCCACTCGACCCACTGGGGGCCGTCGCGGTGCTGCGGGAACCAGACGTCGAACTCGGCGGACGGTTCGGTGAACGGGAAGTAGTGGGGGCGGAACCTGGTCCGCGCGTCCTGCCCGAACATGGCTCGGGCCAGGTGGTCCAGGGTGCCGCGCAGGTGCGCCATGGTGATCCCACGGTCGACGGCCAGGCCCTCGATCTGGGCGAAGACCGGGGTGTGGGTGGCGTCCAGATCGTCGGTTCGGAATGTCCGCCCGGGGGCCACCACGTAGATCGGTGGCTTGCGTTCGAGCATCGCGCGGGCCTGGACCGGTGAGGTGTGCGTCCGCAGCACCAGGCCGGACTCCGGCGGATCGACGAAGAAGGTATCCATCAGCGAGCGGGTCGGATGGTCGGGGCCGATATTCAGTGCGTCGAAGTTGAACCACTCGGCCTCCACCTCGGGCCCTTCGGCGACCTCGTAGCCCATGGCGATGAACACGTCGACCATCCGGTCGGCGATCATGGTTAACGGGTGCCGAGCACCGCGACGGCGACGGTCCACCGGAAGGGTCATGTCGACGGTCTGCTCGACGAGGACCCGCTCGTCGCGCTCTGCTGTCAGAGCGGCCAGGCGGGCGGTGTAAGCGGCCTCGACGGTTTGCCTAGCCAGGTTGACTCGCTTGCCCGCATCCGAGCGTGCCGCTGGAGGTAGCGCGCCGAGTTCGCGGCGGGCGGCGAAAATCGCCGCCCTCTCCCCCAGATGCGCTGGTCGTACGGCCGCGAGGGCCCCGAGATCGTCCGACTTCGCGAAGGCCTCCTCCGCAGCGGTCACCGCGGCCTCGAGGGACTCAGCGGACAGGATGGCCACCTGCTTGGGGTCGTAGTGGTCGTTTGCTCCGGACATCAGGGCTCTATCCAACCGCAGAGATTCGCCGGTGGCGCCGCCCGGGGCATCCGCGCGCTGCTGAGTCCCTTTCGCTTTGCCTACCTGGTGCAGCGGCGCGCCGGCCTCGGGACCGGCATGTCGCGACATCGGGTAGGCAAAGGCCAGCAATTGCGGGCTGTCAGGACGAGGAGCGGTGTTGCGCGGTGGCCGAGGCGTAGAGGCAGATCGAGGCCGCGGCGGCGAGGTTCAAGCTTTCCGCGCGACCCCAGATCGGGATGCGGATGTGTTCGTCGACGGCGGCCTTCGTTGCGCTGGCCTCAGTTGCGCTCGACTCTTGCGCGGACTCGAGCATGGTCAGTCCGTGCGCCTCGTTGCCGAACACCCAGGCAGAGGCCGCTTGCAGGAGACCTTCGGTATCTGGCTCGCCGAGGCCGCGGGTCGCGGAGGCTGCAGCGCCGAGCACTTGTAACCGGGCGTCCCTGAATGCTGCACAGACGTCGGCAAAGACCGCAGCACGGACGATCGGGATGTGGAACAAGCTTCCCGCGCTGGCCCGTACGCACTTGCCGTTGTACGGATCGACCGATCCTGCGGTGAAGACCACCGCATCCGCGCCCACCGCGTCAGCCGTACGAAGGATCGTGCCGGCATTTCCCGGGTCGGCGATGCCGGCCAGGATGGCGACCAGGACAGGCGAGGTGGCCACGACCTCGGAGACGGAGACATCGACGTACCGGCATCGCGCGATCAGCCCTTGTGGATGCACCGTCTCGGACAGTGCCGCTGCGGCCTTGTCGCTGATCGGGCGCAGTAGGACCGGCCTCTCAGCCAACCAGTCCCCGTGCTGATCGAGGGCGGCCGGCGTACCGAAGACCTCTAGTACGACGCCCGGCATGGCGACGGCCTCGCGCACTGCCTGCGGCCCCTCGGCGAGGAACTCCCGCACCCGATCGCGATGCGCCCGCCGAGTCAGCCGCCGGGCCTCGACGACACTGGAGTTGCGATCAGCCAGCACAGTCCTCACTGAGCAACCCACCCCAGCCAGCCGTCACGTTCCACCCGTCCGACGCGCTTCGCACCCGTCGCATCACCGGGTTTGCACGCAGGACGGGTGTAGTGCCGCACGGCGGCGGCTGGCTCAGGCGTGCCCGCGCCCAGCGCCGGCCGTCGTGCCGGTGAGCTGTCCCGCGTCGTCGAGCGCGCTGCGGGCCGAGACCACCAACGTGGTGAAGGCCGCTGCGTCGTTGACGGCGAGTTCTGCCAGGACCTTGCGGTCGAGTGGGATGCCGGCCAGTTTCAAGCCCTGCATGAAGCGGTTGTAGGTCATGTCGTTCTGCCGGGCCGCCGCGTTGATCCGGGTGATCCACAGCTTGCGGAAGTCGCCCTTGCGGACCTTGCGGTCGCGGTAGTTGTAGGTGGCCGAATGGAGCAGTTGCTCCTTGGCCTTGCGATACAGGCGCGAGCGCTGGCCGCGGTAACCGCTGGCTGCCTCGAGTACAGCGCGGCGCTTCTTGTGGGCGTTGACTGCCCGCTTGACGCGTGCCATCGATGAACTCCTTGCGCTACAGGCCGAGCAACCGGCGCATGCGCCGGTTGTCAGCGGGGCTGATTTCGGTGTTGCCGTCCAAGCGTCGCTTGCGTCGGGAGGACTTGTACTCGAACTTGTGCTGGTTGTTGGCCTTCTCGCGCACGAGCTTGCCCGTCCCGGTCACCTTGATGCGCTTGGCGGCACCCTTGTGCGTCTTCTGTTTCGGCATGGCGCCTTCCCTAGTTGCTGGTGCCGGCCTGACCAGCTTCGCTGGCGGCGGCCTGCTTCTTCTGAGCTGCGGTTCGGTGCGGTGCCATGACCATGACCATGTTGCGGCCGTCCTGGCGCGGAGTGGACTCGACGAATCCGAGCTCCTCGACATCGCTGGCCAGTCGCTGCAGCAGGCGCATCCCCATCTCGGGACGGGACTGTTCGCGACCGCGGAACATGATGGTCACCTTCACCTTGTCGCCCTGTTTCAAGAACCGGACGACGTGGCCCTTCTTGGTCTCGTAGTCGTGTGGATCGATCTTCAGACGCAGGCGCATCTCCTTGATGACCGTCTGCGTCTGGTTACGCCGAGTCTCTCGAGCCTTCTGCGCCGCTTCGTACTTGAACTTGCCGTAGTCCATGAGCTTGACCACCGGCGGGCGGGCCATGGGGGCCACCTCGACGAGATCCAACTCTGAGTCCTGCGCGAGACGTAATGCCTCGCCGATGGGAACGATGCCGACCTGTTCACCTTCCGGTCCGACGAGGCGGACTTCGGGAACTCGGATGCGGTCGTTGATGCGGGGCTCGGTGATGGCGTCTCCTGTCGCGTCGTCGGCACGTATCTCGGGTGGAACGGTGCACCCATGAGACGGGCCCGACATCACCGATGCCGGGCCCACTCGACCGATCGACGTCGCATGAAACACGCGGACGCCGTACCCGCGCGGACGCGGGCGACCGGACCCGATCACACGGTTGCCGCGTACGGCAGTCGGCGGGCGGGTGGGAGCGGGCTCCTCTTGCTCACCTGCAGTGCAGGTGGGTCGAAGATGAGAATACCAGCGCGGCTCAGCCGGCGACGTTCGAGCCCATCGGCTGATCAGCCGGCGCGGGATTTCTCCAGGAGTCGACGCAGGCCCTCGGTGGCCTCAGCCGCCGCGTCCCCGTCCACGGCCTGGATGGCCAGCAGCGTGAGTTCGTCGTCGTCCTGGAGTTCAAGGCTGGCCCAGGGCACCGCGCCGCTGAACCGCACCGCCCGCACGACCTGCCACGGGATGTGCTTGACCCCGCCCAGGTTCCGCACGACCAGACCAGCGGCATCGGCCCGTACGTAGGGCCGGGTCAGTACGAGAATTGCTCCGCCGATGATCAGACCGAGGCCGATCATGGCCAGCTGGTCGGCCGTACGGAATGTGACCCCACCGGTATTCGACTGCTTGAGCAGGAGCCCGACGACGACCATCGCGACGACAACCAAGACGGCCAGGGACCAAGCCATGATCCTGATCTTGCGCGGTCGGATGGTGAGCACTGATGTCTTTCAGTCGCCCATGTCCACGATCGCGGCGACCGGTCCACCGCCGGAGGGACCCTGGTGTACCGCGGCCACGGATACGAACACTGCGGGGTCACCGGTCACCGCAGCGGTCACCCCGCCGACGCAGGCCTTGATCTGGCGGTGCCAGTGGACGTCGGAGTCGTCGAGCATGGCGTTGCGCCGGTCACGGACCTGCCCGGACGGGTCGGCCTCGCACTTGAGGAAAACGTTCACCAACCTGCCCCGCAGATCTGTGTGGTGCGGCCGGTCGGGCAGCTCCAGTCCGGCGCTGCGGATCGCCTCCCAGATCCCGTCCTGATCGAGGGCGTCCTTCATCACCGAATGCCCGATCCGGTAGCGGCCCCCGACGCCGCGGGCATTGCCCACCACCACGACCTGAGCTTGATCGAGTTCCACCCCCGAGGAACAGGAGGCGACCGCACTGAACAGGGACAGATCGTGCATGACCTGCTCGTCGCTGGGCATCTCGATCTCGTTGAGGGCCACCGCGATTCCCAGCGCGGTCGTAGCGTTGGACAGGTCCATCGATTCGTGGGTCTGCTCGGTCCACACCTTCTTGCCGCGAGCCTTCGCGTCTCGGATGGTGTCGATGGTCAGCAACGGGGTCTTGGTCTGTACGTAGTGCACGTCGTCAGCGTCGGTGATGCCGGCCTTGGACATCGCCTCGCGGACAGCCGCGGCGACCTTCTCGATCATCGGCGTACGACCGATCTCCTCGGGAAGCAGTTTCTCGCTCATCGCGAATCCGACCGTCAACCGCGGCTCGTCGGTCGGGGACACCGACTCCGGCGGGACCGTGGCAAAGATCGTCGCGTGCGGCGAGATGATCCCGTCGGTGCCGCCCGACCAGACGATCGGGATCTTCTTGACCTCCGTGGCATCCCGGGAACCCTTGACTGTCAATACCTCGCGGAAGGCCCGATCAGCGATGATCCGGGTGTAGTCGTTAACCCCCCCGTTGCCTTCGGTCTTGCCGATGACCGCGACCACCCGGTCGGCCTCGAGAACGCCGTCGTCGATGAGCTTGGCGAGTTCGGAGGCGTCACTGACCGAATGCAGCGGCACCTTACGGACTTCGATCGGATCGGGACGCGCGTCGCTGGACTGGGGCACCGGTGGAGACCTTTCATGTCGTGGGCCATCATCGCGATCCGGGTCAGGGGACCCCTGCGACGACAGGTACGTTGCAATCTTCCCCTGCCAGGGCGAATCCGCAGTCCAAGGGTCAGGCCCTCGCGGACTCGACCACTGTTCCGTACACCCCGCTGACACCATCGGCGATCCGGTCCAGGGACGTGATCACCGCCCGTTGTCCGCCTCCGTTGACGAAGCCCAGGATCGCCTCGACCTTGGGCCCCATGCTGCCGCTGCCGAACTGCCCCGCATGGGCATGCTCACGCAGTTCTCGTGCGCTGATCTGTTCCAGTGCCCTGGCTTGCGGCGTCCCGAAGTCCACCATTACGTGGCTCACGTCCGTGGCGATCAGCAGCACGTCGACAGCCAGCGACCTGGCCAACACAGTCGCCGTCAGGTCCTTGTCGATCACCGCCTCCACGCCGCGTAGGGTGCCGTCGGCCGCACGTGCGACGGGGATGCCACCACCGCCGGCGGCGATGACCACATGACCCGAGGTCACCAGAGCCGACATAGTGGCTACGTCCAGGACCTCGATCGGCGTCGGTGAGGCGACGACGCGACGCCAACCGCGCTCCCCGCGGTCCTGCCAGTGCTGGCCGTGGTCGATGAGTTGTTGGGCCCGCTCGCGCGGCAGGTAGCGCCCGATGGGCTTGGTCGGCCGGCGGAACGCGGGATCGTCGATGTCGACCACGGTGCGAGTGACCAGCGCTGCAATTCCCCGGTGCACCCCGCGGGACAGGAGCGCCGCACTCAGGGCGTTCTGGATCGTGAAGCCGATGGTCGCCTGGGTCTGGGCCACACACCAGTCCAGCGGGACCGGCGGGACTTCGCTGGCCGCCATCTCGTTCTTGACCAACAGGTTGCCCACCTGTGGGCCATTGCCGTGGGTCAGGACTATGTCGTGACCGTCGACGATCAGGTCGGCCAGCGGTTCGCAGGCCAGGGAAATCGCCTTCTGCTGCGACTCGGTGGACGCATCCCCGCCCGGACCTGTCATGGCGTTGCCGCCGAGGGCGATCAGGACTCGCACGAGGCCATCATGTCGGTAGCGAGCAGGTGGTCAGTGCCTGACCCCGGGGCTATCGGGCAAGCGACGTTCACCGGCGACTAATTCATCCGGATGATCTTCCTGGGCCGGGGCTGAGGGCTGGAAGTCAGCATGGGCGATGTGGATCAGCTGACGCCAGATCACGATCAAGAAGATCGCGGACCCGACGAACGCGAACCAGAAGGGCGCTGTGACGCCCCATTGCCGGGCGATCAGGCCGCCGATCCCCGATCCGATGACCAGGCCGCCGAAGACAGCGACGAGGTTGACGCTGCCGACCCGCCCTTGCAGATCCGTGGGAACTGCGCGCTGCCGCACCGTGATCGATGTCGTTCCCCAGATGAAGGCATGTGCCCCGAAGGCAAAGAAGATCGAAAATGCGACCCACGGAGACGTGGTCAAAGCCAGTGCCAGGTGCGTGAGCGTCTCGACGATCAACCCGATCCGCATGATGTTCCCAAGGCTTACCCGTCGCGTGATCCAGCCATACGCCGCGGTGCCGATCAGACCGCCGACTGCCGAGACCGTGGTCAACAGCCCAAATCCGATCTCGCCCAAACCCAGCCGCGCAATGGCATACAGGACCAACACCGACCACGCGGCACCGAAGGTGATGTTGAACATGAAGATGGTGAGCATCAGGGTGCGCACGGCCGGATGTCTCCAAGACCACCGGAGGCCCTCGCCGATGTCGCGTCGAAGGTGCTTGTGCTGCTCGCGGTCATGCCCGTGCGGTGGGAGCGAGATGCGGGAGATCAGCAGGGCGCCGAGGGCCACCAAGATGGCCTGGCCGACGAACGGCCAGACCATCCCGACTGCGAACAGGGCCGCGCCCAGTGGCGGCCCGGCGAGTTGGTTGACGGTGATGAACCCGGTGGTCAGTCGGGCGTTGCCGATAGCTAGGTCGTCTCGGTGCACCAGCATCGGCAGCAGGGTGCTCGAGCTGTTATCGGCGAACACCTCCGCCGTACCGAGCAGAAACAGGCACCCCAGCACCACGACGATCGAGATCGCATCCGTGGCGATCGTCACGCAGAGCGCGACGAGGACAGCCGTCCGGACCAGGTCCACCGTGACGACGATGAGACGGCGATCCAGCCGGTCCGAGAGCGCGCCGGCGAACAGGCCGAACAGCAGAGACGGCAGCCACTGCAGCAGCGCGGCAAGCGCAACCAGGAGCGGGTCGTCGGTCTGTGAGGCCACCAACAGCGGACCGGCGGCGATCGCGATCCCGTCGCCGAGGTTGGAGGTCCACGACGACGCGAGCAACCAGCGGAACCCGCGGCCGAGCCGGGTCGGCGCGATGATCTCTGCTACGCGGAGCACGCGGTGAAAGGTAGTCGCCGAGGTCCGCGGGGTCGCACCTTTTCTAGGGGGCAGGCCCCTCATCGAGCCAGGCACGTACGGATTTATCGTGCTCACCCAGTGCCGGAGGCGGACGGTGCGCGACGGCTTCGGAACCGTCGAATCTCAGCGGCGGGCCAGGCAGGGTGATGGTGCCCAGGACCGGATGCTCGACGTCCACGAGCAGACCCTGCGACGCCGTCTGGTCCCAGTCGTAGACCTGTTGCAGGGTGCGAATCGCGCCGGCGGGGACGCCGATCGCTTCCAGCCGCTCCAGCCAGGACTGGCTCACGTCGTTGTCGAAGACCGCTTCGATCAAGGTGATGAGCTCGTCCCGGCGGGCCGTGCGCTCGCTGTTGGTGGCGAACCGCGGGTCATCGGGATCCAGCGCAACCAGCGGGGCGAACTTCCGCCACAGCGCCTGGCTGCCCACCGACAGCTGGACCGTTCCATCGGCGGTACGGAAGGCGCCGTACGGCGTGATCGCTGGGTGGTGGTTGCCCTGGGCCGTTGCCACCTCACCGGCGACGGTGTATCGGGTGCCCTGGAAGGCATGCACGCCGACCATCGCCGCCAGCAAGGACGTCCGAACGACACCCCCCTTGCCGGTGCGCTCGCGTTCGTGCAGAGCCGCGAGGATGCCGTACGCGCCGTACATCCCGGCCAACAGATCGGCGATCGGTACGCCGACCCGCTGCGGGTGGTCGGCGTCGGTTCCGGTGATGCTCATGATGCCGCCCTCCCCCTGGGCGATCTGGTCGTAGCCCGGTCTCCCGCCCTCGGGCCCGTCGTGGCCGAAGCCGGTGATCGAGAGCACTACCAGCCGTGGGTTGATCTCGGCCATCCGCTCGACCCCGAACCCGAGCCGGTCCATGACGCCGGTGCGGAAGTTCTCGATCAGCACGTCGGCCCGTTCGATTGATCGGGTCAGGAAGTCCTTGCCCGCATCCGTTTTCAGATCCGCGGTGACCGATTCCTTGTTTCGGTTACAGGACAGGAAGTACGTCGAGATGTCCTGATCCGGCCCGACGAACGGCGGCCCCCAGGAGCGCGAATCGTCACCGCCTTCCGGTGTCTCGATCTTGATCACGCGGGCGCCGAGATCGCCGAGCATCTGGCCGCAGTGCGGCCCGGCCAAAGCCCGGGTCAGGTCGAGGACGACGAGATCAGCAAGCGGTCC